>JAFDXA010000029.1 GCA_018268185.1 Bacteroidota bacterium | reverse complement strand
TTTCGAGCATGAGGGATGCCTGCATGCTCCGGTTACCGCTGCGGCAATAGCATATAACTTCTTTGTCTTTCAGGTCTTCAATATCATCGATCATCATGGAAGTGATCTTTCCGAGTGGCACCAATGTTCCTCCGATATTAAATTCTGCATGTTCGTGGGGTTCTCTCACATCAACAAGATTTATTTCCTCGTTGGCATCAAGCCTTGCCTTCAATTCAGAAACTGATATTACCTGCATAATGCTGTTATTTGTTTTCAACGTTTAGTGAATCAACATTTTTAGGTGTTGTGCTTAACCATATATCCATCAACTGCCCCGATTGCATGTAAACGGGGGCTTTTTCCGGTGTGCGGCTAGGTGGCCTTTGCTGGTAGATAAATGCAGCGGCTGTGTCTTTTACATCCGGATCGGGAATCACAGCGCCGATAACAATACCGCTTGAATCAAGAATTGCACGGGCTGCTCCATAGGTCATCCCGGTTATATCCGGCACCAGGAAACGTTCACTGGTGATACCACGTGCTATAACGAGATCGATGCTGCTTCCCCAGGGTATTTTGGCTCCGCCTTCCACCGGCGCACCTTTGTATTGCTGTTCGAGGATCACACCTTTGGCAAAATCGGGCTTGAAAGTTGTGTCGCCGAGTTTCAGGTGGCTTCTTTCCAGGATCATGAGTGCATAGTTAAGTGATTTGCCCTTCAGCATCGGCATATCGATCATGGGAAGTGTAATGCGGTTAACCGTAAGAAATACGGTTCGGTTTATCTTAACGGTACTGTTCGGCTCGGGCAATTGCTTCAGTACGATACCCATCTTTGCTGTGTCTGTATAAACAGAATCCTGTATCACTACTTCAAAACCTTTGTCTTCCAGGAATTTTACCGCCGCTTTTGTTTCCTTACCAACAACAGTTGGCACCGTGAGGTACTGGCCATGCTTGGTGATCATCCCCAGTAATTGCAGAAAAATAAACAAGATCAGCAATACCAGTGCAATGGCTGCCAGTATATTTACCCAGAGTGGGCGGTTTGTGATGAATTTGAACACGAATACGGGGATTTCGTTTTATAAAAAATGAAAGTACAATTTTTAAATTACTCGAAGCAGGCTTCTATGAGTGCCGAATAAAACTCTTTGAGCGACCAGCCCATGGCTCTTACCTGTTGCGGAACGATGCTTGCTGCGCTCTGGCCGGGAACAGTATTGATCTCGAGCATATACGGTTGTGCTGCTTTTTCATTGTAGATAAAATCGATCCGCACAATTCCCCTGCAATTAAAAACTTCATAAGCTTTTTTGGCAGCGGCCCTTACTTTGTCAGCAATTACTTCTTCTACATTGGCCGGTGTTATCTCCTCACTGGCGCCCTCGTACTTTGCTTCAAAATCAAAAAATTCGTTTTTCGATACGATCTCGGTAATCGGCAACGTGATGATATTACCTTTTGATTTAAAAACACCTATCGTAAACTCCCGGCCGCTGATGAATTCTTCCACAAGCACCTGGTCGTCTTCCCTGAAGGCTTTGAGCAGTGCAGCATCCAGTTCCGATGCTTCCTTTACTTTACTCATACCAATGCTGCTTCCGCCATTATTGGGTTTTACAAACAACGGTAACGAAACCTGCTCCAGCACCTGTTGTGCCGTTAACGGGTTGTCTTTAAAAAGATGAGCCGATTTTGCCACATGAATGCCGCCAAAAGAAGCTACGGCTACAGTATAACGTTTGTTGAAAGTGAGTGCCGATGTTGCTGCATCACAGGAGGTGTAAGGAATGCTGAGGCAATCAAAATACCCTTGCAGTTTTCCGTCTTCACCAGGCGTTCCGTGCAAACCGATGAGTACTGCATCAAAGTTTATTTTAACCCCGTTTACGTTAATGGAGAAATCGTTTTTATCTACCGGGATCTTCTCTCCGGTATCACTGATATAATGCCAGCCTTCCGGGTGAATGTCGATGTAATAACAATCCCATTTATCTGTATCAATATTTTCGCGAATGGAAGCTGCACTTTTATAGGATATCACTGATTCACCGGAATAGCCCCCGGTAACCAACGCAATTTTTTTCTTCATTGTTTTGAGGGTAATAGTTTCGGCAAAGAAACAAAAATAAATCGGGGGCTTTCGTAAAAACCTGTGAAATTTAGTCGGACTTTATTCCCCTATTCCGATGCCTTCGTTGCCAGTATCCAGGATGAACTTCCATTTACCATCTTCCTGTTTTTTCCAGATGCTGGTATAAGTTCCGTATATCGTGGTGTCTTTTGCTTTTGGCTTCATGGCATATACTCCAAAAGTATAGCCAAGCTCTCCGGATTCGGCTATACCGGCTCCATTGGGCTGCCAGGTGAGTGTAAAATCTGTATCGTTAAGCTGGATGAGGTAATCAATGGCGTTGGCGCCGATGATGGGCATTTCGTTTGGACGAAGCAATACACCATTGCTGTCGATGTACTCAATAAAAGCAGTTTTCATTCCCTTCTCTTCACTCATCTGTGAAAAGGCCTGGTCTACCGCCAGCAGTTCTTTTTTATCAGCAACCTTTGCTTTCTTATCTGTTTTCCCGTTGCAGGAAAAAAGAGCCGGGCCAAGCAGTAAAACAGCTAAAATTCTGATCATCCGTTTTGTTTGATTGATTACAACATTGAAAGTACTCAAATTTAAAAATTCCCTGCCTGAAATCATCCAACACAGAATGGTTCCTGGCAGACAGACTTTGGGTACCGGATGCAAAAAGGCGAAAGTACTGTAGAATACCCTCGCCAGTTGAACAGGAAATATCACCTGTTTAT
>JAFDXA010000299.1 GCA_018268185.1 Bacteroidota bacterium | reverse complement strand
TTCTACAATGAGCAATATATTTCTTTCATTGTTACCAAGAAAGGGTATGTCATCCTTCTTTAAAGATTTCGTTTTTAATTGTTTATTATCTTCTTCAACAAGTGAATTGCTGTATAATTCCTGAATCAAAAACGGCGGTAGTTGAATATTGTCTAAACTCATAAATCAGGGGTTTGCTCGCCTTTTTTTTCGTTTCTTTGCTGTAAAATTAACGATTATGATTGCTGCTGCCGATTTTAATATCACCAAAGTTGAAAGAAGTAAACTGAATGACATCAACCTGGAAAATATTCCTTTCGGTAAATATTTTACAGACCACATGCTGGAAGTTGATTACGAGGATGGTGAATGGAAAACAGTAGAGATCAAGCCTTACCAGCCCCTGCTCATGCAACCATCTATGGCAGCCATTCATTACGGGCAGGCAATATTTGAAGGGATCAAGGCTTACAAGGGCCCGGATGGCGGGGCCTATATGTTCAGGCCGCAAGATAATTTCAAAAGATTCAACATATCTGCAGAGCGCATGCAGATGCCCCAGGTACCGGAAGATATTTTCATGGAAGGTATGCGCACACTTATCAAGCTCGACAGCAACTGGATACCTGATAAAGAAGATCATTCCCTCTATATCAGGCCATTCATGTTCAGTACCGATGAAATGATCGGGGTTAAGCCCAGCGACAAGTATAAATTCATGATCATACTGAGCCCTACAGGCCCTTATTACAATACCCCCATGCGTATTTACGTGGAGGAACATTATGTTAGGGCTGCACCGGGAGGGGTTGGATATGCCAAGGCTGCCGGCAATTACGGAGCTGCCATGTATGCAACTGCCCAGGCCAAAAAGCAGGGATATGACCAGGTACTCTGGACCGACGCTTTTGAGCACAAATATGTACAGGAATGCGGCACAATGAACGTATTCTTCATTATCGGCAATACGGCCATTACGCCGGGGCTGGAACAGGGAACGATCCTGGCCGGGGTAACCCGGGATAGCGCCATTGCGGTGTTAAAGGATATGGGCTTTACCGTGGAAGAACGCGATCTCTCAATCAATGATATCATCGATGCCTACCATGCAGGCGTTTTATACGAGGTTTTCGGAACGGGTACCGCTGCCACCATTTCTCTCATTAAGGAGTTGAAATACAAAGATTTCAGTATGAAATTCGATATCGACAGGTGGAGAACAGCCCCCGAATTGAAAAAACGCCTGAACGACATCCGCTATGGAAAAGCTGCCGATAAATATGGCTGGATGTATAAAATCTGAATTTAATACAACGACTGTTTTCATGACTTTTCCGGCCCCGGGGTTCCGACCCGGACATTCCTCTGCAAATCCCCGAAAAATCTTTACTGAAAGCTGAAAAACTTTTTAGTTTTTATTTTCAGATTATGAACTTTCCCCTTACCTTTGCCGTCCGAAAAATAAACGGTTAATAAATGCCAACAATACAACAATTAGTAAGAAAAGGTAGGGAAATCATCAAGGCTAAGAGTAAATCAAGGGCTCTGGACAGTTGTCCGCAGCGCCGTGGTGTATGTACCAGGGTATATACAACAACTCCCAAGAAGCCAAACTCTGCCCTTCGTAAAGTTGCTAAAGTACGTCTCACCAACAAGATCGAGGTGATTGCTTATATCCCGGGAGAAGGTCATAACCTCCAGGAGCACTCTATCGTTCTGATCCGTGGCGGAAGGGTTAAAGATCTGCCAGGTGTACGTTACCACATTGTTCGCGGAAGCCTAGATACTGCAGGCGTAAAAGACCGTAAACAAAGCCGCAGTAAGTACGGTACCAAAAAAGCCAAAAAATAATTGATCAATAAAACTTAATAACCGCGGTTATTAAACAATAATAAAAAAGACATGCGTAAGTCACAACCGAAGAAGATTGCGTTAGCACCAGATCCAAAATTCAACGATACCCTCGTTACACGTTTTGTGAACAACCTGATGTGGGAAGGTAAAAAAAGCGGCGCTTATAATATTTTCTACACTGCTTTGGAAAAAGTAGGCAAACAAACCGGCGAGGATGGTTATGATGTTTGGAAGAAAGCATTGGCCAACATTACACCGGGAGTTGAAGTTCGCAGCCGTCGTATCGGCGGTGCTACTTTCCAGATCCCTTCAGAGGTTCGTCCAGACAGGAAGATATCTCTCAGCATCAAATGGATGGTACGTTACAGCAGGGAAAGGAATGGTCGCAGCATGGCTGATAAATTGGCCAACGAAATCGTAGCAGCAAGCAAAGGTGAAGGTGCTGCTTTCAAAAAGAAAGAAGATACCCACCGTATGGCTGAAGCGAACAAGGCTTTTGCACACTTCAGGGTTTAAGCTCAACCGGATTTAATTTATTCTCAATACAAGCCACCGAACAGGTGGCTTTTTCTTTGTCAATAATTCGGTAACTTGATAAGACATTATACTGCCTTTTATGAGAATTATCAAACTGATCAGCATTTTTTTTCTCTTGTTCACAGTTGTTTCTGTGAGCGCACAAGTTACACCTATCGCCATTGCAGGGTTTAACCAGGATGTAGTGGCAGAAAGCGGAAGCAGTTCCCTGGCAACTACCACGATGCCATTGGATGGCGTGAACGTTTCCAACAAAGTTCTGTATGCAGTCAGCTTCAGGGACCTGAATGGGTTTGGTGGCGGTGCCTTGCCGGATAACGGTTTTATTACCAACAGCTCCGGAACTTACCAGTTGCATGCTTATACAGAGAATAACGCCTTACTGCTTCAAAGAGGGCAAGCTGGCAATATATTAATTAATAACCCTGCACAATTTTCAAAACTCCGGTTGGCAGCTTTTTCCACCGAAGGTGCCAGCCTTTTGAATATAGAACTTCATTTTACAGATGGCTCCACTTCCACTGTGTTAAGTCAATACAATCTGCCAGATTGGTTTGGGGGAACTTCCAACCTGGTTGAAACGGGCTTTGGCCGTTGCACCAGGAAAAACGGTGTTACTCCTTCGGATGCTGACGGTTTCCCAACCAATCCTCGTTTGTACTATATTGAAATACCTATGGGCTGTGTGGAAAGAACCAGGTTTCTTGATAAAATAAATATCAGCAATGTAACAACCGCTGGAACCAATGCGCCATACCCTAATGCAGTTTTTATGGCGCTTTCCGGTGAAAACTTTGGTGGTGTAAGTGCCAACACAACCAGTGCAACATGTACCACAAACGGCAGTGCTACATTAAATGTTTCTTTACCACAACCATTCAGTGTTACGTGGAATACAAATCCCGTTCAAACAGGAATTACTGCAAGCAATCTTTCACCGGGCAATTATACAGCTACAATAGATGCCGGGGGAGGGTGTGTTGTTCAGCATAATGTTACAATAGGCCTCATCAATAATATTTATTTGCTCGGACTTCAATCTCCAACCATTTGCCAGGGAGCAACAGCAACGCCATCGGCCAATATCAGTACCAATGCACAAACATTCAGTTGGTCGCCCGCTACCGGTGTTAGCAATGTGAGTATACTTCAGCCGGTATTTTCACCACAAAGCACAACAACCTATACGCTTACCACGGGATTGGGTAGCTGTTCGAAAATCTATACCTACAAGGTAATTGTAAATCCGTCGCCTGAATTGTTCCTGCAGACGGATACTACAATCTGCCAAGGCAATTCCTTTGTTGCAAATGCTTCTTCTGTTAATGCGCAAACATTCAGTTGGTTTCCCGTAACCGGCGTTAGTGATCCCACGATACTGCAACCGGTTTTATCACCAACAGCGGATATTACATATACGCTTATTGCTACAGCAGCCAATAATTGTACGGCATCAAAAACTTTGAGTGTTATTGTAGCTCCTGAAGCCCATGCAGATGCCGGGGATGATGTAACTATCAGTCAGGGTATGCCTGTACAATTAAATGGCACCGCCACTGCGGGTACATATTTATGGACGCCTGGTTCCGGGTTAAGTGCTGTAAATATTCTTACACCTATCGCCACTCCACAGGAAACTACTACATACACACTTACAGTAATTTCAGCAGCCGGCTGCACAGCCAGTGATGAAGTGAAAATTACGGTGATACCGGATTGTGTAAAACCAATGCATGCCATAACTCCCAATGCCGATGGTATAAACGACAAATGGCTTGTTACCAACAGCAATTGCATCCTTAAAACATCGGTGCATGTTTACAATCGTTATGGCCACCTGGTGTATGAAAACAGGGATTACAGGAATGATTGGCAGGGTACTTTTAAAGGGAAAGCACTGCCTGATGCTACCTATTATTTTGTTGTAGAATATTCACTTGCCGACGGCAGAACCGCTTCTGTAAAAGGAGACCTTACCATTATCAGGTAAATTACCTTTTCAGAAAACCCGATAAGTTTAAATCATCCTCGTTAATGATTTAATTTCCAGCCGGTGCAGTTGTGGATGGAGGAGTAGCCGGTGGTATTGAATCTGTAACCGGTTTTTCCGGCTCTGGTGCTATATCTTTTTTATCTTTCTTTGAATCCTTTTTATTTTCCTTTTTGGTATCTTTTTTCGGTTCTTTCTTCGGCTTCTTTTTTACAATGGGTTCTTCACCGATCTCATCTTCATCCATTTTATCACGGGCATGCTGCAGTATAAAATAATAATTGGTATGGGTTCCTTCATCAGACAAAGCATCAACGATATACATCAGCACTTTGCTCTTGGATGGTGTAACAGACTTGTGCGCCGGCGTCATACCAACATTATTGATGAAATGTTCCCCATCAATAACACCAAGTGAAAAAATGGCTGTTTCCGGTGTTTTGCCTTTTCCGCTATAGATCATAGCACCCATTACTTTATCAACGAGGTCCATAAAATACTGTGCGCTGTCTTTCTTATACAACTGGTGATAGGAATATGATCTTTCTTTTAAAACCCGCAGGCTTAAAGGATGTGTCTGCAGGTATATTTTGGATTCGTCCAAAGAACCCTGGTAGTCGCCGTCTTCGTTCATATC
>JAFDXA010000298.1 GCA_018268185.1 Bacteroidota bacterium | reverse complement strand
AGAGTATCATTTTCATTTTTTTTATTTATTCCGATTATACCCGCCTCTACTCTGTTAACCGTATTCAATTTTGATCCGCTCCAATTACTATTACCTATATATAAAATGGAAGAGTCTAAATACGCTATTCGATACTCGATATGATAATCCCCGGTTAAATCATAATTTCCTTTTGTCAAATTTCCTCCTTTGGGAATTCTCATTGAATAATCTTGAACGATATTATGATTTGCATAAAAAAAATTTTCTCTAAACCTCAGCAAAAAATAATCATCGTTTACTAATCCCCTATTTGTCCTACAAGAGCTAATTAAAAAAAATAAAAAATATACAATACTTTGTTTCATAAAAAAATATTATCTATATAAAAGTGGAAGCCATGTTATTGAAGGAGGCGAGATATTTATCGGATTTCCTGAACTATTCAATAATGATGGCGGCATTGGCGGCGTTGCTGTTCCACTATAATATTGCCTAAGGGGGTATCCAGGCCCCAATTGCTGTGAAACCATATTTTGAAAATATGTTGCTCTTACTTCTGTCCGTTGTTCGCAACAAACCCCATTCACTTGAATAGATCGAGAATCCGTCCACCCTTTATCTGCATCCAATGCATGTCCCATTTCATGTGCGAAGACGATTATTGGGTCATAGCTAGTTCCATTTAATATTGCAGGATTATCTGGATCAAAATATATTATTCCCCCAGAACCAATTTGGTTAAATTCATATCCTTCAATAACCTTTTTCCCTTCATCCAAAATTCTTACCCCTTCAGCATTATTTCTATAGGCATTTGACTTATCAAAATTACCAGGATCAAAGTGACTCCAGCTACCTTGCGCCACAATAAAGTTGTTTTTAGAACCTTCAAGTTGATTAACTCCTTCGCCTCCTGTAGTAGTGCTGCTAATTTTATCCAATGCCCCAACGGCACTTTTTAAAAATGAATTTGTGATTTTTATCTTTCCATTTTTCTTAACCTTGACACCTGGCCCTGTGTACTGGCTACCATCGGGGTTTAACAACTTTCCATCTTGATATAAAACACGATTTTGGTTATCTTCTCCAAATGCTATCCATAAAGAATCCCCATTAACATCATTGAAGTTTATTGGGTTATTAGCTCCATACGCATAAGGATTAAGTCCTTGATACTTTGAAGCGAATCGATCTTGAGTAAAAAATCTTCCAATTTGCCCATCATACAATCTTGCTCCAAAATCTAACCAATCAAGTCCTGTGCCGTCAGAGAATTCTTGTCTTTGAACTTCTTTGCTGTTGTATTTAAAATTATTTACCAATATCTCGCTAGCTTTTGAACAAAGAGCGTGTTGAATAAGCCCAAATGGATAATAACTACTTTCTTCAAGTATCGCCCCCCTAGTATGCACCACCTGGATATTGTCAAAGAGCACCATTACAGGGCTTATGTTGCTGCAATAAATATACACAAATCCGTTCTTCGGTACTTCTATATCATGCAATAAATTGTTAACGGTGTAATGGTCGGTTACCTCGTTGCTGTTTCCTACACGGCTGCAGCCGGAGCCCGCATATTTAAACTGCTCATCAAAGAAGATATAGTTGATATATGCTTTGGGAACAGTGGGGGCACTGTTGTTGTTTTCCTGGCTGCTTAAAAAATTATTGATATTGGTATTGGTTTCCGTGGTTCCTATCTGTGAAGGTGTAACCACACCATGGGAACTTATAACGGAAGCCGCACCCGGCGTGGTGAGAAAACCAGCCAGCAGGTCGGCCACCGGTATGCTGCTGTATGAGTTTATGGCTGCACTGTTTATGTAAAAGCTCTTACCAAAAATATCCAGCTTGTCTCCCGCCATTACCTTGAGGGTAATGCCAAGGCCTGTTTTAACGCCGCCAGCACCATCAAGCCTGTAAAGTTTTTGAGTAAGGTCGGTAGGCTTAATAGGTGTATTGGCGGTGCAGTTCGGGTTGTTGTTAAGTATGCCATTGTTGTTCTCATAATCCGTAGTTACCGGGTAATGGTTTGTTGCCGCATCAAATATCTGTGCTTCATCTATTTGATAATACTGCTTTTCAACTACGAGCGGGTCGGTGGCAGCACCGGTTCCTTCGAGGGTAGCCGCCGGGTAAATATCCTGCTTCTGTTCTTCGGTGATCACTTCACGTACATTGCCGAGGTGGTCTTTTAAGAAATAATCGTATTGAAAATTATCACCGCTGGCCTGTGGCTTGTACCGCATCCTGCCTTCTTCATTTGATATAAACTGTAGTTCATCGTTTTCATACACAAACCCACCTACATAGGTCGTTGTTTTATCAGGCTGGTTTGTTTCGTGAACAATTTTGCGGAGTTTGTTGCCGGTAGCATCGTATATGTATTCAATGCTTCCTTTACCATCCACAGTAATGTTTTGCGGAAGGTTGAGGTGGTTGTATTGGATATTGCTGATGGATTTATTGTTATCGGTAACCATATTACCATTAACGTCGTAGGCATAATCATTACTACCTGTATTACCATCATTAAAATCTCCAAGTGTATTGTTGGTAATATAACCGGTATTATCAGTAACGGAAGCCAGTTTATTACTAATGCCATCATTCAGGTAGCTATAATCAAGATCATCTATCTGCGCAATGCCACCGATCTTGTATGCCCATTGCTGCATTTTTTTAATATTGCCATTAAAGTCATAGGCAGTACGATAGTCGTCGCCGTCCCCCATTTTTATGCTGAAATCCATAATATCAGCATCCCAAAGATTTGTGTTCCTGTTCTGGGTAAAATCTGCCCGCATGATGCGGTTGGCCTTGTCATAACTAAATTCATATTTACGCCGAACCATATCTCCCTTCTGTGCCCAGGTAACCCCTGCTATATTTCCGTTGTATTGAGGATTCGAGTAAGTGCCTCCCTTTACGCCGGTTGTATTATCATAAGCCAGTTGAAATGCAAAATGCGACCTGTCTTCATACATTTTTGATCCCGACAGCATCAATTTATTCACAGAAAGTAACCAGCCCCGAATATTATATTCATAATAGTTTGTGGTGAGCGGGAGCGTTGGGTCCTGCGGGTTGGTGCCGTATTTTTTTTCTTTCACTTGCCCGAGCTCGTTGTATTGCATTTCGGAAATGATTTTCCAGTCTTCCGTTTCATCGGTTTTCTTTTGCACCGCGAGCAAACGCCCCATATCATCATAATGCATACGGGTGGCAATGGATACAGCAAGCGGAGTCGTTGTTCTCACATAGTTATGGTGAATAATATTCACCAGGGGTTGGCCAACAAAACTATACTGGGTGCTGCTGACATCTGTACCACCTGTTATGTTTGTCGCCTTGGTTTGAATAATCCTGCCTTTATCGTCATAATAGCTTACCGTATGGAGGTATTTTTGAGAGCCATCCAGTATTGCTATGCTACTCCCTGTAACCATGCCTTTCACAGCTGTACTTTGCTGCAAAGGTGGCTGGGGATAGGGGGCGCTACCCGTGGGTTCAAAAACGTTCATTGGTTCCGGCTCAGGACTTGTACCGAAGGAGGGGGTATTATTGGTACCTACCCAATCATAATTGTCATAATAAGTGCGGGTGTGCACTTCATAGGTTTGCCCAAAGAGATCCGGGTAATTTGTTGCGGCTTCTGCCAATGATGCATGTGCATCTCTGTTTTGGTTGTTATTCCACAAACCGGTTTCTATAGGCCTGTTCACGGCATTGTATAAGGTATATAACCATTTATCCTGCGCTCTTAAATTGGCATCCTGTATAAGCACAAGCCTGTCACGGCTATCGTACACCATCCATACTTCTCCTGCCCCCGGTACATGTTTTATGATCATCCGGTTGTGGTTGTCGTACTCGTAGGTAAAACACAATTCTTCAATCATGTCTGGCGTAAGCAGCCAATCCGATTCACGAATCGCTTCCACCACCTTAGGAGGAATCACCAATCTCAGGTTCCCGATATCATCATACACATAATAGGTACACATCCATCCTTCATGGTTAACTCCCGTCCCATCATCTATTGCTTCTCCTACCTGTACTTTTTTCAGTACTACCTGGCCCGATTTATTTTTAAACTCTATTATCTGGTTCTGGTGTTCATTACTGATTATTGTTTTAAAAAGACTATTTGGTTCATAAGTTGATTCAGATGTGTAGGAAGGATTGGCAGATGTCGCTGATTGTATGATCTGCCAGTATCGTACCCCATCAACCGTGGAATTGCTGTAATAGTGAACTTCAACACCTTTTTCGGCTCCTATCCAGCTATTGCCTGGCGCCATTGTTTTTACCGGTCGGTTTAATGGCGAGTTCTCAAAAACGGTCTGTCCGTAAAAATAAGTCTCACCCTGGTTTGTATTCCCGAATGTATTGTTCAGCAAGCCATCATAAAAACCTGACTGCTCTGAAAATGCATTTAACTTAAAACTTCCATCATTACCGGGAGAAACATAGGGTAGATGCTGGATGGATTGCCTGCCAAGGTTATCATATACAACCGTGCTGACCATGTCTTTTCCCTGCGGGCTGGTTTGTCTTGAAACCGTTTGTAAAGGTCTTCCCAAACCATCATAGTATTGTGTTACAAGTTTGGCATCGGTAATGCCAGCGCTTAATACATCAGTTTCCTGGTCCAAAGGTGCCGTTACAGTCCAGCTTTTAATAGTATTTAGAAAATCTAATATATTACTCTGGTATGGAGGCTCCACCAACTGTGCATCGGCTTTGTGAAACACTAAACAGAAAACAGATACCGATAATATCTTTTTACAAGCAGATAAGTACATACGGTCAGGTTTTTAGTTGTCATTCATATTTATGTAGTGCATTCAATATGGTGCTGCTCAAAGGGCTTATTGAACTGTCATACTGCCCAACCAGCCTGCCCCTGCTATCAACAAGGAATTTCTGAAAATCCCTGTCAACATCGGCATTCATGGCATCATTGTATAGTTTGCTTCCCAGCCAACGATAAATAGCATTGGCTTCTGTTCCTCTTACTGAAGACTTCATAGCCACCGGAAAACTGATGCCCTGCTGTTGCAGGTACACAACAAGCTCTGAATCACTTTTAGGTTCGTTTCCAAAACTATTACTCGGGAAGCCCACAATTATAAGACTATCCTGGTGCTGACTCTGCAATTGCTGCAGTTGCTGAAGCTGGTAAGCCTGTGCGCTGCCACTAGCAATATTTACCAGCAGGATCTTTTTATGCCTGAACTGGTTAAACTTAATATCGCTGCCATTGCAGCCCGTAATGGTATAACTATAGATAGTTACCACTTTGGGTGAACAAAACAGCAGAAGGGAAATAAGAAATACTTTCATCAGAAAAATTTTAGTCATTAAAATTCATGCAGTCAGAATTGTTGCACTCTTCAAAAAGGTCTTGTGGAGCTTGAGAAGTAGTGCTTCCATCACTCCACTCGTAGTAAAACCGGCATTTCCATTGGTTTAAATGGCAACACTGAATTCCATTCGGCAAATTGCATTGTTCACTTGATACGTAAACCTTTTTGGCAGTTTCGCAACCACAGTTGATGATCTTTTTATCTACTCCCTGGCAACTGATGGTTTCGTTGATAACAGGTCCATTGCTGTTGTCACTCCAGTGATAGTGATAGGAAACTGAATAACTACCATTACCATTATCAACAGGAGTTGCATCGCAGACACGAGTGCCGGTTTCACAATCACAGCCGATTTTCTTTTTATCTACCCCGGTACAGGGTGGTACTTCCACTGAAAAAGTAGCTGTTGAATTATCACTGTATTTATACAGGTTGTAATTCGTCCAGCCTCCATTTGCATTTACCGTAGAACAGGTTGTACTTACATAAATTCCCAATTCGCAACCACATCCTACAAACTTGTAGCCTTCACCAGTACAGATAGTTGTGTTGGAGCATATACTGTTTTTATTGGCGTATTCCTGGCCTAATTGCTGTATCTCCTGCTGAGCAAGATCATCTGCCGCGTTTTGAGATATGGTTGAAAAATATTTTCCTGCAGGCACCGAATAGCTGACAGGCGCTATAGGAGCGTAACCGGGTTGACATGTTTGACAATTAAACGACTGGCTTACTAAAGTATTGGTAAAAACAGTTATGGGAACATGATCTGCGAAACTGTATTGATTTAACTTTACTATTTTACCATCCTGGTCTCTTACAATTTTCAACCTGTCGAATGAATCATATTCGTAGGTTGTTGTTTTACCGTTGGGATCGGTTATTGAGCTAACTCCTACAAGGTTCTTATAAGTATATGTTGTAACGAATGCACCAGGCAGATTCTGACGGATATTATTCAATGCCGATTCCAATGCTGTGCCATCTAATTGCTGGATGTCGGCAACAGTTACTCCCAATGCAGTAGTTACTGATGCTATGTCTGCGTTTACAATTTCAGCTACTGGATACCGGTAATTGTATCCCCAAACAATTGATTTCTTTATCCCGTCTTTACCGGTATATTGTAAGACATTGCCATAATTGTCGTATTCATCAATTGTACCCTCAGTATATTCAGGAGCTCCTTTAAAAGACTTTTTGAAAGTTGATGGCAAAATCAAACCACCTGCATTATTAGTATAGTTGATGATATTCTTTGTTTGTTCATATCCCCCAACCTTCGATACTGAGCTAATTATAGGTGTCAGCATATTCGCTTCAACCATACTTCCATATGGCTGGGTACTTAAGAAGTCAGACGGATGCGTGATTATATTCTCCTCTCTCAAACCAATACTATTTGTAGATTCAGATTTTCTTAGCTGATAATCTGCCTCATTAAACGTAAAATACCTGGACATAACTACAGGGTTTTCACCATTCTCATCATATGTTGTAACAGTTTCGGATTCGGGATGTACCCAGGTACTATGTATACGATATTTTGCCATAATGAAATAGTGCATCAAGGTCGTTAATTCAAACCCATATCCTTGAGGTAAATAACCATCTTGTATGACAACAACAGCGGGAGGAGTCCACGTTGTATCTGGCTCATTTTGAAACTTAAGGTTTTGCGGAACCTTTGTGACCGTATATCCCAATACTACATCATCCTTTGCCGGGTTATTTTCATAAGTGTATTCTGAGGATTTAATTGTTTTTAAATCTCCATTTGAAAATTTCTTTAGAATTTTCTCTGAATAAACTTTTGCATTATAAATAGAACTGTGATTCTGTAACGGCGCATTACGTATGTAGTCGGATGACAAAGTTTCCACCCAAACTATTTCGGGTTCCACATCCTGATCTACATAATACTTTGTCTCCGTTCCCCCTCCTTCAAAATTCTCTCCATTGCTTTCAACAATCGCTTGATAACTGATACTATTATTGTTGTAATATCCCAGGTTTCTAATAGATGACGATGCCAGGTAACTATAAGGGCAGGTTGTAAAAACAGGTATCCATAAAGGCGAATTACTAATATTTGGAGTTACTACGCAAAGTTTTTCCTGCATATATCCTTCATACTGAATTGGACTAGGGGGCACCAATGATGAAGCGTTTAAATCATCTGTGGTTCCGTAATAATATTTTTTTACTGTAGTCCCATTAACAGAATTCCAATTCGTAATTTTTCCAACACGCATCCCCCCTGTAACTTTTTTACCAATTGTGGATTGAGTTTTTCCGGGAGAATAACTAAGTTTTGCAATAGTAGTTACCACCTCGCCAGTGGCCGTAATTTTCATTTGATAATCTCCGGGTGGGAAAGTAACATATTCATTGAACGGCTGGGATGGCCCAAACTCTTTTTCGTATAAGCTTACTCCTGGTGTGGTTACCTTATATATCTTTACTGTTCCTTGTACATGATGAATCCATGGTTCAACCGTTAAATCATGTATGCCGTTATCTCTACATTGCAGATTAAGAACGGCATTGTCTGTTTCACTCAACGAAAAGTTTATTGTTTTTGTTCCAACAACATATTCATTACCGATACCTGTAACTTCACAAGTCACCTGGTGATTGGTTTCGTAATCAGACATTGGATCATCATACATGTTCGGTTCGTAAGAATAAATACTATAACCACCGGTTGGATAAATTATTTTCTGTAGCAACCCCTTTTGCGTATAGTTCCAATCAGCCTCCCTATCAGCATCTGCATCAGAATACACACTTGGGATATTTTGACTTGCTGCCTTTAAATCAGTAGTAAAATGAGTATTGACCTTTCCGTTAAAAAATCCCCAATGGTCCTGGGAAAAGGAAAGCCTGGGAGGCCTTCCCCCTGGATCTATGTATGAAAATTCATGCTTCTGTGAAATAGCATTATCAAAAGATTTTTGCTCAAGTTGGGTAAGATACGGTGTGTAGTTATTTCCTTCATATTCTTCGTTTGTATAAATGGATGTTGATGTAACCATTGAGTATGTCAAGTAATAGGAAGTATGTATCTGAGTCTGTTCTCCGTAGGTAATTCTTTGCACAAGCCTATCGTCGCAATCTGGCCTCATCATATATTCAATCCCTATTCTCGATCCTTGTGTTGCTATCTCTGTGAGCAATACACCGGCGGTTTCTGTCTTATTAACACAAGTCTCTGTCGCCTTTACACCACATGGGCAGTAACTCGAAGTTTCATACGGAGGGCCATAGGTCGTTTGAGAAACTCCGTTATCATTGTGGTATACAATTGGCATGTATGTAAAAAAAATCTGTTCCCCACTGGGATGAATTATTTTCTTCAAATACCAGGAACTGGGAAGCAATTCATCATAAGACCTGGAGCAAGTAGATGTCCTTTTTGTTTTCTCGGTACAGCCATTCCCCCCGAAAACATAAACAACCCCTTCGGTATTGGTAATCTTAAAATTCCAGTCAGATGAACCAAAATTCTTTTCAATCTTAAGACCGCTCTTATTGATTAAAACAGGGTTCAGGTTTACATCCAGCACAAAGCTGCCACTTTCGCCATCGAATGAGAATGTATAGATGTCAGGTTCAGAATCGCTCAACCCTACAGAATTAATTCTTGCTTTGGCAGCTTCAGTAATCCTGTACATATACATGAATGTGGACGTATTCTGTCCGATTGGTGCGTATGGATAATGCCGGAAATTACCTTCGTCAGGCAATCCTCTTACTACCCTCGTAATAACGCCGCCAGCGTTTAAAGACCACCCCATTCCAACCCTTGATGCTACTTCATCCACACGAATACCACTACTTGAATATCCAAGACTAACAGTCGTACTAAGTTTATTGCCTTTGAGTGTATATAGCGGAATATTAACAATCGGTGTACCAGTATTTTTATTCAGAGATGCTTTCCCGTATTCGATCATCGCCGTTGCATTGGGTGGCGGAGGCAAAAAATCAACCGCTGCATCAAATCTTGGAATTTCCGGCTGTGTTGGTAATTGTGCTACCACAGAACCTGTATTTAACATTAACAGGCAACACACAAACAAGGCTATTGAATACTTGTTAACCGATTTAAGGGCCGATAATGATACCATTTTACTCATAACAAACGTTATTTAATTGAATACCCAATTCTGAAAATAAAAGGTTGTGAAACCGGGTTATGCTGGTGATATAACATATCAAATAGTACCTGCAGTTTCGTTCCTTTAATAAGTTTTGTATTAAGGGCGATTTTTTTTGAAATACCGATCAGCCCCGATTGCTGCCATTCATTGAAATTGCGCAACTGGCTGATATTTCTGAATCCCGCCTGGTGGTTCATTTCATAGCCGCCACTGATGTAGAATTGTTTTTTCAGTTTCCAATCTATATAACTGCGAAAGCCGATTCCCTGGTGGCTGATGCTGATCCTGTCGATACTCCCGAATCCCATTTTATATACCAGGCCGATACCGATGATGCTTTTGTTGTTCAGCTTGTACCCCACATTCACCCCGATATCAATGGTTGCCGGCAACAGGCTGCTGCTTTTACCAAACTGGTAATTACCGCCATACTCGAGCCTTTGCATAAAGGTTTTTGATTTCTGTTCGTTGGGTTTGAAAGAGGGAATTTCATTATCACCACTGTTACCTCCGGCTTTGGGCAATTTTGATTTCAGTTCCGTAAGCATGGCTTCACCCTCCTGCATGTTCT
>JAFDXA010000297.1 GCA_018268185.1 Bacteroidota bacterium | reverse complement strand
CAGGTTTGTTGATGACAAGTATATCGTCGTCTTCGTAAACAATGTTTAATGGTATTTGCTGTGGAATGATTTCAGAAGATTCAGGAGCATTGGTATCGTAGATAATGAGTTTATCTCCCGGCTTTATTTTATAATTGCTCTTAACAGGTTTTTCATTTACCAGTACCTGTTCTTTTTCTATGGCCTGCTGTATTTTATTCCTCGTGGCTCCTTCAATGCGTTGCATGAGGAATTTGTCGATGCGCAGGGGTTCCTGCCCACGGTCGATTACAAGCGAGAGTTTCTCATATAACTCTTCCGATTCTGATAATTCTTCTTCTGTATCCCTGATCATAAAAAATGTAAATATTGTTGATACGCAACCACTATCCCGGTATCCTCTGCCTCCATTATCTTTGCAAATTAAATCATTGCATTGGATAAGCAACCTGTGATATTCAGAGATCTCGGCGTGATAGGTTACCAATCGGCCTGGGATTACCAGGAAAAACTGCTGCAGGAAAATCTTGCAGTGAAATCAGAAGCACGCATTTCCAGGTCAGCATTGCTGCCTAAAGAACTTCCCACGCAGCATTATTTTCTTTTCTGTGAACATCCGCCTGTATATACATTGGGTAAAAGCGGGAGTATGGATAATGTTCTGATGAGTGAAGATCAATTGGCAGCGAGGGGTATTGAATTCTTCCGTACAAACAGGGGAGGCGATATAACCTTTCATGGATTACAGCAGATTGTTGGCTATCCCATCTTTGACCTGGAGAAATTTTACACCGATATCGGCAGATACCTGAGGAATATGGAAGAAGCGATCATCCTTACGATTGCTGAGTATGGAATACATGGCGAACGAAGCAAAGGAGAAACCGGTGTTTGGGTTGATCCTGGTACACCGGGAAAGGAACGAAAAATAGCAGCTATCGGTGTGCGTTGCAGCCGCTGGATCACCATGCACGGGTTTGCATTGAATGTAAATACAGATCTTGATTATTTCAATAACATCATTCCCTGCGGCATTCAGAATAAACTGGTTACATCCATTGAAAAGGAAATAGGTACCCGTGTTGATTATGAAGAGGTGAAGTTAAAGCTGAAAAAGAATTTTGAAAAGGTATTTGATATTTTCCTGCAGGAAGGGAATTGATCCAGGTTATCAATTATTGCCCTGTCTTTTTCCATTCTCAGGTTTACTGTCTTTGCCGATGTAAAGCCTGTTCTTTTCTACAAGCCTGTTGCTCTCGAGGATTTCAAAAAAGAACCAGCCCGAGTGCATGAAGTTTACTTTTTCGAGTACGAGGAATTCTTCTTTTATTTTGGTGAGTTCAAACAGGAAAATGTTTGATTCATCGTAAAACTTAATGCTATACCTTTTATAAACGGCATCCGGCAGGTGAATGATAACATTGTTTTCCCGGTTGCTGTAAACACGCTGACTGGGGTATGTGATCACTTCCTGGGGCCTTTTGATGATGCTGTCTCTTCTGCTGGGCGTTCGGTTGTTGGGTACGTCAAGCGGAGTGAACTGGACTGATGAATCCCGGTTAAGTTTTCCCATGGGCTCATCACTTGTTATTGGTTCCTGTGCAGGAGGCAATTTTTTGGGCTGTGCTGTAACACTGGTATCGGGTGCCGGTGCCGGAGGAACCTGCCAGGGCCATCTTGGGGCAGCACTCTGGTCTTTGGCAGTAATGACTTTTACCGGTCTTACCACATTACTGAATGTATAGGATCCGCCATCAAAGCTGATGAAAAGCCTGTAATACATTTTTGGATAAGGAGGCTTGTCGTCTGCATAACCATTCTCAAGGTTCTGAGGATTCAATACAGAGCCAATGGTGCTGTAATTCCTGGAACTGTCGAATGAGCGCTGGATACTGATATTGGTAACCGGCGTTTTGTATTCGTTCTTCCAGCTGACTACTATTTTTCCGTTAAAATCTTTCACCGTTAAGGCAGGCAATACTTCCTGGGCCCGGGTCGGGCTTATGTAAACAGCGGTGAAAAGTAAGCAGGCCAGGATGAATTTCTTCATAGCTATTGAACCGAAACAGTCTTTACCTTCTTTAATCATACAAATATAACCTGCCCGGGAACATTTAAAAAACCAAAGTACCCTCCGGCAATGAATCATTACCCTGCAGTCCGCCTGTATGAAGGCAGATAACCCGGCTGCCGGGTTCAAAATAACCCGATTCAATTTTACGAATGATCCCGAACATCAGTTTGGCCGTGTATACAAAATCTGTTGGGATGCCGGATGAAAGATAAAACTCATTCATAAAGCCGATGAGTTGATCATTCTTTTTGGCATAGCCACCAAAATGAAATTCATCAGCAATGATCAGCCTGTTACTGAAGCTTTCACAGCCCAGGTATGATAAACGCTCCGGGATATCTGTCATGTTCTTTATGGCAGGCACTGCTACTACTTTTTCATTGTTCAAGGGATTCAACAATAACCCGGCAAGTGTTGTAGCTGTACCTACAGCTGTGCATACATGCGTTGGTAACCTTGCTGTTATTTTTTTCATGATCAGTGAAGCGCCTTTTGCACCCAGGGGATGATAGCCTCCTTCGGGAACAATGATGGCTTCCCCAAACATTGTTTGCAGTTCTTCGTGAAACCTGGGGGCATTTTTTTGTTCGTCAAAAATATTCCTGGGTATAAAATGGAGTTTCATGCCATAAGATTCGCAATGCTGAAGCGTGTGTGAAGGCAATGCCGGTCTGTCGCCCCTCACTACTCCAATACAATTTACACCAGCTTGCCGGCAGGCATAAGCCGTTGCCACGAGGTGATTGGAATAGGCGCCGCCGAAAGTGAGTATGGTCTTTCTCTCTGCCCTGAGTGATGCTTCCATGAAATAGCAGAGTTTGAACAGCTTATTGCCTGAAACAACCGGGTGGATAAGATCAAGCCGGGCAATTTCCAGTGAAATACCCTTTTCCCGGCAGATAGGCAGGCTAACATCGTTGAATACTATTTCATTTTCTTCCAAAAGCAATTGCATGAATACTGAAGGTTTACATTATTTTTGCCACGCAAAATTCAATGTTAAAATTAAACTACTGTAATTAATGAAACCAACCCTTTTAATATTGGCAGCAGGTATGGCCAGCAGGTATGGAAGCATGAAACAAACCGAGTCATTCGGCCCTTCCGGCGAAACGATCATGGATTATTCAATTTATGATGCCATTAGGGCTGGTTTTGGTAAAGTTGTTTTTATCATCAGGAAAGATTTTGCCGAAGGTTTCAAAAGCAGGTTCGGATCAAAACTGGAAGGCAAAATTGAAGTGGATTACGTGTACCAGGAAATGGATTGCTTTGTCGATAAAAATGATATACCCGCCGACCGGACCAAACCATGGGGTACAGGTCACGCGATACTTTGCGCCAAAGATGTGATCAGAGAACCATTCGCAGTTATCAATGCCGATGATTATTATGGAACTGATGCATTTAAAAAGGCAGCAGATTTTCTCAATAACCAGTGCAACGAACATACTTATTCTATTATTGGTTACCAGTTGGATAAAACGCTGAGCGATCACGGTACGGTTAGTCGTGGTGTTTGCGAAGTGGATGCCGATATGAACCTGGTGTCGATCAATGAACGCACCAAGATCTATCCTGAAGATGGGAAGGTTGTGTATGAAGAAGGGGAAAACAAGTTTGAAGTGCCGGCGAAATCAAGCGTGTCGATGAATTTCTGGTGTTTCCATCCTTCACTTTTTGAGCGTGCTGACAGGCTTTTTAAAAAATTTGTTCCTGAGAATAAGGATAATATCAAAGCTGAATTTTTTATTCCCATCATTGCTGATGAATTCATCAGGCAGGAAGGAAACCTTATTAAAGTGATACCAACGTCATCGCAGTGGTTTGGCGTTACTTATAAAGAAGATGCTGCGGCTGTTAAGAACAGTATTGATAAACTGGTGGCAGATAAGGTTTACCCAACATCGCTCTGGTAAGATTGGCTCCAGGTATAAAGAAAATTAAAAAGGGATTTCAAAACAGAAATCCCTTTTACTTTATGTCCACTTATGCTGAATTAATTTCCTTTTACCATGAATACGTAATCTTCCACTTTTTTGATCTGGCTAACCCTGTCGGAACCTTTGAGCGAGGGTTGTGAAGTAATGCGGATATCTTCGTAACCTTTCATCTTTTTCACTTCATCCATTGCTTTGTATATGTTGGATGATTTGATGGCAAACACCACACCTTCGGCATTTGTTTCCATGCTGGTAATAATACCAAGCAATTCGCCGTTGCGGTTGATCACCGGTGAGCCGCTGTTTCCTTCGTTGGCGGAAGTGCTCAACTGGAAATAGGTAGTATCCATCTGGTAGCCATTCTTGGCGCTGACATAACCTTCACCATAAACGATCTCCTGTTTAGGAAAGCCCAGCATGAAAACCTGTTCGCCCAGGTCGGCATTCGATTTCCTGATAGAATAGGGAATAGGCGACATCTTTTTAAAAGTATTGTCTTTTACTTTTAAAATGGCCAGATCAGCTTCGGGGTTGGTGTAAATGGCTTCTGCTGTAAATTGCTCGCCCCGGTTGTTTTCAACGATCAACTGGTGCCTCGCTTCATTAACCACGTGGGCATTGGTAACGATGAAATTGTTGGAAACGTCGATTAAAAAACCGGTAGCCCGGAACTTGGCATCAACGCGGGGGCGTGGAGCGGTAGGGGCATTGTTTTCTATGGCTGCAGCCAGTTTATCAGTCTGGTTTTTGATCTGTTTGATCTCCCTGTCTTTTTCCTTTAATTGTCCAACCAGTATTTTGAGATTGTCATTTTTTTCACGATGAAGAAGGGCTGATATGCCAACAATCGACAAGGATACAATGCCTGCAATAGAAGCAGCCACAGCGATGGTACGTTTGTAACGTTTCCAGAGGTAAACCACTTTGCTGTCGCCTTGCAAAGGTGATCTGCTGATCATGCCTTCCTGTACCAGTTTGGCTTCTGTTTCCTGTAAAATGTGTTTGAAATTTTTTGTATTGCCGTAACGCTCCAGTTCATTGAGGAAGAAGAGTTGTTCCACCACCAGCTGGTCGAGCTCAGGATTTTGCTTCCTCAGTTCCTCAAAGAAGATCTTTTCTTCGGCAGACATTTCGCCCCTGGCAAATCTTTCCGCGGCATCTATCAATAATGTGTCTTCCATTGTTATTGTCCGTTTTTATATTGAGCAAAAAACAGTTTTTTTAATCGTACCAGGCATTTATACTTCTGGGTCTTGGCATTGTCAGCATTCGTGTAGCCGAATTCCCCGGCGATCTGCTGCATCTGCTTTTTCTGGATATAGTAGGCTTCCAGCAGACTTTTACAGGGTTCCCCGATCTTTCCCATTGCGGCTTCCATGATCATAAAGTCCTGTTGCCTTTTTTCATGGAATTCAATGTCATCGTCAACCGGAACAACTTCCTCCAGGAAATCAGACTGCCTGCCCAGTCGCTGCATCTGCTGCAGCCTTTTCAACCACAGCCTGCGGCAAACAGAATACAGGTAGGTTTTTAACTGGCAATTAAGCTCAAAGTCAGGGGATTTCGATTTCTCAAACAACACGATCATCGCTTCCTGGAAAATATCGGCGGCATCGTCGGTGGTTCCGTTGTTATTGAGCACAAAAGACTGGATCATACCATAATTGTCCCTGTAAATCTGCTCCACAGAGGCCCTGTCTTCCCTTGCCAATCCTTCCAGTAATACTTTTTCCTGTAATATATTGCTCACCTGGCTTTTATTAATACTTTTTAAGTTGATTGGTAACCCTTGCCCACGAAAATAAAATTTTTTGAAAAAGTCGGGTTACCTTTTTAAAATCACCGTATTAAAGTCAAATTATAATTTAAAATTAAAAACAAACAAATGAAAAAGTTATTTGCAATTGCATTAATCGCTGCTGCATTCACAGCTTGCAACTCTGAAGAAAAGAAAGAAGAAACTACTCCAGCTGCTGACACAACTACAGTTGTAGTTCCTACTACTCCAGCTCCTGCTGATACTGCAAAGCCAGCTACTGCTGACACTGCTAAGCCAGCTGCTGCTGATACTACTAAAAAGTAATAAGCTCTTAATAGGGTACACACTTGCCGTTTACCCACGAAAAAGTTTTATTTGGCAAGCAATCGAACAGCCATGCCGGTTTCCCGGTGTGGCTTTTTTATTTTTTGCAGATTAGCAGGATGTTTTTATTTTCGTACAGCAATGACAAAATCTTATACATATAGCTATAACTACTATTATTACACTTGTAATAGGCCGGGCAGTATTGTATAAGCTGAATTGAAATAACAGATTAAACATATAAGTCCCGGCTCAGGCCGGGATTTTTGTATAAATCAATATCAATGAATGTAAGCATAATTGGTTTGGGATTGATCGGAGGCTCCATGTCACTGGTGCTGCGTGACAAACTGGGGTTAAATCAGATAATTGGTGTTGACCAGGATCCTGTTCATGCCCGTGAAGCCCTTGAATTGGGGCTGGTTGACGAGGTTGCCGGGTTGGAAGAAGCGGTAGCCAAAGCCGATCTGGTGATCATTGCGGTGCCTGTAAATGCCACTGAAAAAATATTACCGGGTTTGCTTGATATAGTTACCGGGCAGGTGGTAATGGATGTAGGATCGGCTAAGGCTATGATATGCCGATCGGTTAAAGATCATCCCCGCCGTAGCCGTTTCGTTGCTTCTCATCCCATGTGGGGAACCGAACACAGCGGCCCATCCGCAGCCCGTAAAGAAGCATTTGCCGGGAAAGCAGCGGTGATATGTAACCGGGAACAGTCTGACAACGATGCCGTAGAACTGGTAGAAAAGATATACACGACCCTGGGCATGCACATTGTAAATATGTCTGCCGAAGCTCATGACCTCCATACAGCATATATCAGCCATGTGTCGCACATAACATCTTTTGCTCTTGCCAACACTGTTCTGGAAAAAGAAAAGGAAGATGATAAGATCTTTGAACTGGCCAGTGGTGGATTTGAGAGTACCGTAAGGCTGGCCAAAAGTAACCCGCAGATGTGGCTGCCAATTTTCATGCAGAACCGGGAGAATGTTCTGGATGTTTTAAATGAGCATATCGCCCAGCTTAAAAAATTCAAGAGCTGCCTCGAAAAAGAAAATTTCGAATACCTCGGTGAGTTGATCAATCATGCAAATACCATCAGGAGAATACTCAAATAACATCATGATCTACCGCGAGGCAACCATAGCAGATATACCCCAGATACAGTTTGTAAGAAATGCTGTTAAGGAGAATGTTCTGTCAGATCCCGGGCTCGTAACCGATAAGGATTGCGAAGTATATATGACCGAAAAAGGGAAAGCATGGGTCGCTATTATTGATGATAAAATTGTAGGATTTTGTTATATTGATTTGATAGGCAGTAATGTGTGGGCTTTATTTGTTTTGCCGGATTATGAAGGAAAAGGGATTGGTAAAACCCTGCACCGAATCATGATGGATTGGTATTTTGGCAAAACGGACCGGAAAATATGGCTCGGCACTGATCCCGGTACAAGAGCTGCGACCTTTTACCGGATGCAAGGCTGGCGTGAAGCCGGCTGGCATGGAAAGGAGCTTAAGTTTGAAATGGAGCGCAGCGATTGGGTTAAGTAAGGGGTATAATTTATTGAAATTAAATAGCGTATAATTAATATAAATAATTATGAATGAAAATATTAATTCATTTTTGAGTAAGCGGCCTTTGTTGATAAGTGGCCCTTGTAGTGCAGAAACCAAGGAGCAGGTTCTGGAAACGGCCCGCAGGCTTGCCACTATCGGTAAGGTAGATATGCTGCGGGCGGGGATATGGAAACCAAGAACAAAACCGGGTATGTTTGAAGGAGTCGGCACAGAGGGGTTAAAGTGGTTGCAGGAGGCGAAGGCAGAAACCGGTTTGCCACTCACTGTTGAAGTGGCAACAGGCAGGCATGTGCAGGAAGCGCTTGAACATGGAATAGATGTATTGTGGATCGGGGCTCGTACAACCGTAAATCCATTCAGTGTACAGGAGGTGGCAGATGCGTTGAGGGGCGTTAATATCCCGGTGCTGGTGAAAAACCCCATCAATCCCGACCTGGAACTGTGGAGCGGTGCTATCGAGCGTCTTCAGAAAGCAGGGCAACAAAACATCGGGATGATACATAGGGGGTTTTCCTCTTATGGCAATACGGATTACCGGAATGCGCCCATGTGGCACCTGCCAATCGAAATGAAAAGGAGGTTCCCGGGCATGTTGCTCATCTGCGATCCTTCTCATATCTGCGGAAACAGGGCCATGTTGCAGGAAGTGGCCCAGGTGAGTATTGACCTGGATTTTGGCGGACTGATGCTCGAAAGTCATATTGATCCAGATAATGCCTGGAGCGATGCCAAACAACAGGTAACACCCGAGCGCCTCAATGAAATATTTGAATCACTTACCTGGCGCAAGGAAAATACTTCCGCAGCCGGGTTTGTGAATGCCCTTAGCAGTCTGCGGGAGCAGATTAACCAGGTGGATGATGAGTTGCTCACACTTATCGGACGCAGGATGAAACTTGCCGACAAGATCGGGGAGTATAAAAGGGACAATAATATTACCATTCTTCAGACAAACCGCTGGAACGAGATACTCGACAGGGCTTTTGTAAAGGGAGCGCAACTAGGGTTGAGTAAAGAGTTTATTGTGCGGTATTTCGATGCCGTACACATGGAAAGTATTAATCACCAGAATAAAGTGATGAACGACTAACTTTATTGAACTTATGGCCAGATCAGAATACCGTTTTACACAAAGTGCAGTGGCATGCATTTTTGATGAACCATTTAATGAACAAACGATCGGATCATCCAAAGAGCGTTGTGTGATCATTACTGATGAAACAGTACATGCACTGCACAAAGAGAAAATGGAGGGGTTCCGGGTGATAGTCATAGAGGCCGGGGAAATTTTCAAGAAGCAGGTTACAGTTGATAAGATCATTGATAAGCTTCTGCAAATGGAGGCTGATAAAAAAACACTGATCATCGGCATTGGCGGTGGCGTGGTAACTGATATAGCAGGATATGTGGCTTCTATTTATAAGCGAGGCGTAAGATTGTGCCTGGTGCCAACAACTATCCTTTCAATGGTTGACGCTGCAGTTGGAGGCAAAAACGGGGTGGATGTTGGCGTGTACAAGAACATGGTTGGCACTGTTTACCAGCCCGAATTCATCCTGTATGATTACAGGTTTCTTCAAACCCTGCCGGTAAAAGAATGGGTAAATGGTTTTGCTGAAGTGATCAAGCATGCCTGTATCAAAGATGCACTGCTCTTTGAAATGCTTGAAAAATATACCCTGCATGATATACAGTCGGACCCAACACTGGTGGCTTCTCTTGTAGAAAGAAATGTTGCGATCAAAATGGGAGTGGTTACGGCTGATGAATTTGAAAATGCCGACAGGAAGCTGCTGAATTTCGGTCATACCATTGGTCATGCAATAGAAAATCTTTATAGTTTGCCGCATGGTCATGCAGTGAGTATCGGCATGGTGGCGGCCTGCATATTATCGGAAAGACTTAATGGTTTTCATTTTGCGGATGCGGAAAGGGTGGTGAAACTGCTCACCCGTTACCACCTGCCCGTAGATATTGAAGCGGATTGTGATGCAGTATTCAATATTCTCAAGCTTGATAAAAAGCGGGAAGGTGATACCATGCAGTTTGTGTTGTTGAATAGTTTGGGTGATGCGGAAGCAAAGCCTGTAGCCATGCAGTATCTCAAAGAAAACCTGGTTAATATTATTTAAATGATGATCGCCAGAATATCGCCCGGTTATATCAAGGGTACCATAACAGCCCCAGCCAGCAAGAGTGCTATGCAAAGGGCTTGTGCCCTGGCCCTGCTGCATAGAGGCAAAACGGTTATTCAGAACCCGGGAAACAGTAATGATGATCTTGCAGCTCTTCGTGTTATCCAGGCGCTGGGAGCTGAAGTTGTTCATGAAAACGGGGCGATCGTGGTGCTTAGCGACGGTGAGGTAAAGGGGGCGGGAATTATAAATTGCGGAGAAAGCGGACTGGCATTCCGGATGTTTGCTCCGATAGCGGCCCTCGCATCAAGTGAAATAACACTTACCGGTGAGGGAAGTTTGCTGAAAAGGCCCATGCATTTCTTTGATACGGTTTTCCCGCAGTTGGGAGTTGAAGTGTCTTCACAAAATGGATTCCTGCCATTACGGATCAAAGGCCCGTTAACTGCTAAAGACATAACAATTGATGGTTCGTCAAGCTCACAGTACCTAACGGGTTTGCTGTTTGCCTTTGGAAAAATAGCCCGGCAGCCGGTGGAGGTCAAGGTTGAGAATCTTAAAAGTAAGCCGTATGTAGATCTGAGCGTATTAATGATGAAAATATTTGATTTTGATTGCATTAACGATGATTATTTGAAATTTAAAGTTCAATATTCTGGCGACTCGCAAACCGATATTTTTTATACAACTGAGGGAGACTGGAGTGGGGCCGCTTTTCTCCTGGTAGCGGGGGCCATAAGAGGTGAAGTAAAACTGAGGGGGCTGGATATGGCTTCGCAACAGGCCGATAGGGTTATCGTTCAGGTACTTCAGTCTGCCGGGGCATCAGTAACTTTTGACAATAATTGCCTGCACCTAAAAACTGTACCTGCACTTAAAGGTTTTGAATTTGATGCCACCGACTGCCCAGACCTGTTTCCTCCGTTGGCAGCACTTGCTGCATATTGTACAGGAAGATCTGTGATCAAAGGAGTAACCAGGCTTGCATCAAAAGAAAGCAACCGGGCAGAAACTTTGCTGAATGTGTTTTCAAAAATGGGAGCTGCCATTAGTATTGAAGGAGATAACATGATCATAGAAGGAGGAAAAAAATTGGTTGGAGCAACAGTAAGTTCGCATCATGATCACAGAATTGCCATGGCAGCAGCCATAGCAGCATTGGGGGCAGATGGGATAACCTTGGTAGAAGATGCCGGGGCAGTGAATAAATCTTATCCCGACTTCTACCTGCATCTTCGTTTCCTTGGTGCCACTGTATCTTTAACGCAATAAGATAATCTGATGAATAGTTTTGGAACATTATACAGGCTTTCAATTTTTGGAGAATCCCACGGGCCGGCCGTTGGCATCACAGTAGATGGTTGTCCGGCTGGAATAAACTTAAGTGCCGATGATTTCAGCTCTGATATAGAAAGAAGAAAGGGAGGGATTCAGAAAGGTACAACACCCCGTACCGAAGCCGATATCCCGGTGTTCCTTTCGGGAGTCTTTAACGGCAAAACCACGGGAGCACCGCTTACCATTATTTTTGAGAATAGCAATACCAGGAGTAGTGATTATGAAAAGCAAAAAGATATTCCACGTCCCGGCCATGCAGATTTTGTGGCTTCCCAAAAGTTCGGCGGATATGAAGATTACCGTGGCGGCGGGCATTTCAGTGGCAGGCTTACCGTTTGCCTGGTGGCAGCCGGGGTGATCGCAAAGAAATTATTATCAGTTTATGGGGAGATCAATTGCCAGGCCACACTTATAGAAGCAGGTGCCGAAAAGGATATTGAAGCTGGCCTGCAGAAAGCTATCGACGCCAAAGACAGCATCGGCGGTATTGTTGAATGCCGGGTAAACGGTCTGCCCATCGGGTTGGGAGAACCCTTTTTCAATTCACTAGAGTCGCTCATAAGTCATGCGGTGTTTGCCATTCCCGCGATCCGTGGTATCGAATTCGGAACCGGCTTTGCAGCAGCTTCCATGTTCGGCTCTGATCACAACGATGCTTTGGAAGATAAGAGTGGTAAAACCAGGACCAACCATGCAGGCGGGGTAGTAGGCGGACTCACCAATGGCAACGAACTGGTATTCCGGGTTGCAGTAAAGCCAACATCTTCTACTCCCAAAGAACAGCACAGCCTGAATATTGAAACCGGTAAAATGGAAGATTTTTCTGTTAAAGGCCGTCACGATCTCTGTATCGCATTGCGTGTGCCGGTAGTACTGGAAGCAGTTACAGCCTGTGTATTGGCGGATATGTTATTGCAATCTCAGTCAATAAAGCGTATCGTTTAAAATAATCAGCATCTTATTTTATAAAAAAAACTCCGACTGTACAGTGTCGGAGTTTTTTTATATTCTTTAAACTCGATTATCTAAGGTAATAACATAACTGTTCCTTTCATTTCAATAGTCCTGCCATTTCTATCTACACCTTTAATGATCCATATATAAGTTCCTGCAGGCTGCAGTTTGCCTTTGTACTCTCCATCCCAACCCTTCATCCATTCGTGGGTCT
>JAFDXA010000296.1 GCA_018268185.1 Bacteroidota bacterium | reverse complement strand
GCTTCCTGGCAATGTCGGCAATCGTTACAGTAATGCTCAATTTAATGCAATCGTTTGCATAAAAATAAAGCGTTTCAGTTTCATGGGCAAAAAAATAATTTATTCGGGAACCCCGGGATCCGGTGAAATTGCTGGCTGTTTTTTGGTGGAACTACATACTAAATTCATTTTGCAGGCGTTATAACCGGGCTAAACCACCTATTCTTAACCTAAAACACCCAGACTATGTCTAAACTAATGTTCATTCTTCTTGCCACATCAGGAACGCTTTTCATTCTCTACAAAATGTATAAAGATCATAAGAAGGAGAGTTTCTCCAATCCCTGAGATCTGTATATAAACGCATTAAGATTCCTGTTGCCGGTATGTTGCAACAGGGATCTTATTGTATTGTTCCGGCCTGTATTTTTTTGCAGGAGCCGTGAACCGGGCGGGCAAATACTTTCTGAATTAAATGTTCCGGCTGTTCGATCTTGCTACAATTATTTCGACAGCATTTCGTTATATAACTGCTTATGACGCTAACCGAATTCAAATCTCTAAGCACAGATCACCGATATATTGTCTGGCTCACCAAAGCTGTGCGGATCGCCGAGTACAAAAACCTGTTTTATATTTATACGTTATACCAGGTAGAAGGATTTTATGTACAGGTGAGAACTTTAAGATTTTTCAGGGGAAAGGAAAAGTGGACGGCTTTTGCTAATGAGATATACCTGAAGCCTTACCTGAAAAAGATCAACTTAACAGAATTGAGGCATTACACTTTGCTGAGAGAGCAGGGAATAATGGTGGATCCGGATAAAAAAAAATAAACACATTCAAATAAAAGTAAAAAATGTCTGCAGTTTTCCTGCAGACATTTTTGTTCGTGGAGCTGTCGAGAATCGAACTCGAGTCCAAACATATTCATCATAAGCTTTCTACATGTTTATTACTGCATTGATTGTCGGGAAACAGCAGGAGCAGCACGAACCAACCATTTCCTTAGATGAATGGTCTTAGGTAACCCTCACATCATTCGGTTACAGCATCCCGCATTTTTTTGAGTCGGCGGCGGAACCAGTAGCAGGAAGACCAGTTCGGCGGCCCGGATGGATGCTAATCTATCGATTAGGCAGCCATGGCATACGAAGTATTGCCATTTAAAAGTTTGAATATTCAGATTTAAGTGCTGACTATCCAACGCACTACATGCTTACCTACAAAGAACTATGCTGTCAAAACCGGTCAGCCCCGGAATGCGAAGTTAGGAAAAGAATTGGAGGGGAGAGTCGTGATTTGAATGTTGGTTGCTGGATAACGGATACTTGATACTTAATACTGGTGTGTTCTGAATAGCTGCAGCGGATAGTTTGATGAACGATCTTACGAGCCTTTGTACAGCCTTTATTTCCGATACACATATCCACCTCCATGTAACGACCATCATTAAACCTTAAACTTAAAACCCTCAACGAGGATTCCCAACCTTCATTATCTTTGCGGCCTTTATGAAATATATCAACGAGATCAGCAGGCGCAAGACCTTTGCCATCATATCACACCCCGATGCCGGTAAAACAACCCTTACGGAAAAATTCCTCCTCTTTGGTGGTGCCATACAAACTGCCGGCGCTGTAAAGAGCAATAAGATCAAAAAGCACGCTACCAGCGATTTTATGGAGATAGAAAGGCAGCGTGGTATCAGTGTGGCCACCAGTGTGATGACCTTTGAATACGATGGGCACCTGGTTAACCTGCTGGATACGCCAGGTCACAAGGACTTTGCGGAAGATACCTATAGAACTTTAACGGCTGTTGATAGTGTTGTGCTGGTGGTTGACAGTGTGAACGGGGTTGAGGAACAGACCAGGAGGTTGATGGAAGTTATTTCCATGCGTAAAACGCCGGTGATCGTGTTCATCAATAAAATGGACCGTGATGGTAAGAACCGTTTTGATCTACTGGAAGAGATCGAAAAAGAACTGAAAATACAATTGCACCCGATGACGATCCCGATCAACAGCGGAAAGGATTTTAAAGGTGTATATGATCTTCACCAGAAAAGCCTTGTTCTATTCACTGCCGGTACCAAGGCAAATGATGAAGATGTTGTTGAGATCAAAGATTTGAACGATGCCATCCTGGATGCAAAAGTAGGAGAGAAAGATGCAGCCACTTTAAGAGAAGATGTTGAACTGATCGAAGGCGTTTATGGAGAACTGAATAATGAAGATTACCTCAGCGGCAAAACGGCGCCTGTATTTTTCGGGAGTGCTGTAAATAATTTCGGCGTAAAAGAAATGCTCGACACGTTTATCAGGATAGCGCCCACACCGCGACCTCGTCATACAACAGTAAGGGATGTAAAACCTGAAGAAGATAAGTTCAGCGGATTTGTATTTAAAATACATGCCAACCTTGATCCCAAGCATCGCGACAGGATCGCATTTTTACGCGTATGCAGCGGGAAGTTTGAACGGAATACTTATTATCATCATGTTCGTCTTGATAAAGATGTTCGTTTCAGTAACCCATATAGTTTTCTTGCCCGGCAGAAAGATGTAATTGAAGAAGCTTTTCCGGGAGATGTTGTTGGTTTGTTTGATACGGGTAATTTCAAGATCGGCGATACGCTTACCGAAGGGGAAGATTTTTATTTTACAGGTATTCCAAGCTTTTCGCCGGAGATATTTAAAGAAGTTGTGAACAAAGACCCCATGAAAACAAAGCAGCTTGAGAAGGGACTTATGCAGCTTACCGATGAAGGCGTAGCCCAGCTATTTACACAGTTCGGTGGCACCAAGAAGATCATTGGTTGTGTGGGAGAACTTCAGTTTGAAGTGATACAATACCGTTTAATGCAGGAATACGGAGCTTCAGTACAGATGAACAGTCTGCCATTTTACAAAGCCTGCTGGTTAACCAGCAATGATCAGAAAAAGCTGGATGATTTTACAAAATACAAGCAGGCGAATATTGCAGAAGACAAAGACGGGCACATAGTTTACCTTGCCCAAAGTGAATGGTTTTTAAATACCGAACGAACCAATAACCCGGATATAGAGTTTCACTTTACCAGCGAGATACATAAATAATAGGTACTGCCTAAAATTGATATATTCGATTTGGCGACTTTTTAGTCTGAAGGCAAGTGTATTAACTTACCTGATCAGCATTACATTCCCTTTTCGTTCGATCCATCCACAAGGGGTGAATCCTTTTACATAGAAAACATAATTACCAGCTTCGGCGGGAACTCCTTTGTATTTACCATCCCAGCAGTCATTCGGGTTCGTTGTTTGAAATACTTTCTCTCCCCAGCGATTGTAAATGATAAAATAGATACTGCTTGCATCGCCCCAATGTTTGATACCAAAGCAATCATTTAATCCATCGCCATTGGGCGTAAATGAATTATATACTCCGTAAGCAGTAACCCCATTTTTTACAAGTATGGCTACGGTGTCTTTGTTGCTGCAGCCATTATTATCGGTTCCTGTAACGGTATAAATCGTATTTGCGGTTGGTGTTGCTATGGGATTTGCAATGGAAGTGCTGCTGAGGGAGGGAGAAGCATCCCAGGTATATTGTATTCCTCCCGTTGCAGTGAGTTGCGAAGATTTTTTCGCACAGTTGATGTCATTCGATTTCTGTGCAATGATCGAAGGTAGGGGTTTAACATCAACGAATACTTTGAATGTAGTATCAAGATTACAGGTTGTATCTGTTACTGTAACTGAATACAAAGTTGATATGTCTGGATTCGCAATCGGGTTAATAATGGAAGTGCTGCTCAGGTGGTCTGCAGGACTCCATAAATACAATACGAGCGTTCCGTTATTACCATTGAGATGAACTGTGTCGCCTTTACAAAGTGTTTTTCCTGGCGGAGCAATGAAAGAAACCGGTAGTTTTAACCGATATGTTAACGGTGTCTTTAGCCTTACATCCATTTGCGCCTGTTCCGGTAACATAGTATGTTTGACTGGCTGTTCCAGTGAATACGGGGCTTGAACTGGAAGGATTGTCAAGGTTGGCAGCCGGCGACCAGGAATATGTAAGCGCACCGGTTGTTACCAGTGTTATAGGGGTTGGGTTATTGCAGAGTATGGTATCGCCGATGGATCTCACATTGGGTTTTGGCAGACCTGTAATAGTTACCGTATCAGTTGCGGTACAGCCAGAACTGGAAGTTCCTGTAACTATGAGTATAACATTGCTGCCTGTTCCAATATGCCAGGGGTTGGCCGACAATGAATCAGTAACCAGTGAACCGGGTTGCCAATGATAGGTAGATGCTCCAGATGTTATTAAATGAACGCTATCAGATTCACAAAGTGTTGTGTTGCCAATGGTATTCACCGCAGGCGCGGGGTTCACATATATTGTTACAGAATCTCTGCCGGTGCAGCCTCCGGTGGCTGTTGCATTCAGGTAAAATGTTGTGGTTGTGTTTATGGTAGCTGTAGGAGAGAGGCTGGTACTGTTGCTTAATACTCCTGCGGGTGTACAGCTGAGAGATGGTTCTCCGGTGTTAGCGCTGTTACTGCGAATGGTTTCTCTGTGGCATGTATGGTAAAGTGAGG
>JAFDXA010000295.1 GCA_018268185.1 Bacteroidota bacterium | reverse complement strand
CATTACGAACAAAATTCAGGTTTCCTCTTAACTGTAAAGCTGCAAAATAAGCATCAAGGCCTGACGTATCCAATCCTGCCAATGGCAGCAAAACCTCTTTCGCAAGTTTATTTTTTTCGTTGCCCGGAAATGCCACATCAATACCATAATTGGCACTGCCTTCGGCTATGAGTGATTGCGGACTGAACAGCGGATAAAGTGATATCTCAACATAGCCTTTATCATGATACAGATTTTTCTCGAGCAGCATATTGTACACGTGGTGGCCCGGGTAACTTTCATGCGATGCCACATCAATGGCACGTTCTATAAAAATGTTGAGGTCGGTATTGATCTGTATCAGGCTGTTGTAATTTCCTTTGTACCAATTATAGCCACTCCAGGATTTATCTTTTACAAATTCCAGCGAAAAATTTTCTGTTGCTGGCAAGCTATAGTGAGCCAATGTACGTTTACGTGATGCTGCAATGGCAGTTTTAAAAACAGTATCCAGTTTATCCTTCGGAATGATGAAATGCTTTGCCATATCCTGGAAACGATCTGCAATGGTTCCCTTGCCGGGTAAGGCGCTATCAAGTTTTCCAACAATATTCTTAAAATAAGCCTCATCATGTTTGGGAGCTACAACGCCAAACAAATCCTTTGATTCTTCATCAAAATCCGCTGTTTCACCCGCAAAGATCTTTATCCTTCTTTTGAAAGCGATGAGCTGATCATGCATCCAGCCGGCACGTACACTGTTGCTGTCGGAAGATGTTTTGTTCATGATTGGCTCAAGGTATTTGATCAATTCATCAGCAGCCATGAGCAGGCTATCTTTGGGAAATACTGTTGACTTTGTTCCGGTGTATTTTAAAGAATCAGGCCCATAATATGCATCCACAAAATCAGGATCGTAAGTGCCTATCTTTAATCCAAGTCTTACATATTGCTCCGCAACCTCGTTGATGTTTTTTTCAGCGGACTTTTGTTCCTGTTGATTACAGGAAATAATGATGATGGCAGCGAAGGCCGTTACTATTTTTTTCATGATGAACCGGTTTGAACATGGCAAAGGTTGCCGAAGCATCTTTATATAAATGCGATCAAAGATAGGCCGCCCCGCAGGAGATCAGTTACCGGTCATCAAAAACGAATGGCTCATAACTTTTCCTCGTGGAGACTCCAGTCGAGCCCGGCACGTTCCTCTTCCTCCGATACCCTGAGTGGAATGATGATGTTGGTGATCTTGAGCAGGAGCATGGTGCCGAAGAATGCAAAGAAAGAAACGGCCAGCATACCGAAAAGATGGGCTACAAATAATTTTGTTTCGCCGTAAACAAGGCCATTGTCAACAACAGCACTGTTCACATGACTGCTTGCAAAAACACCGGTAAGCAACATGCCCATCATACCGCCTACACCGTGGCAGGGAAATACATCAAGCGTATCATCAATGGAAGTTTTTGTTCGCCATTCCACCATCAGGTTGCTTACCACGCTGCTTACAACACCCACCACGAAAGATTGCGGAATGCTGATAAAACCTGCAGCAGGCGTAATGGCTACTAGCCCCACAACAGCTCCGATACAGGTTCCCATAGCACCCGGTTTTCTGCCCCTTACCACATCAAAAATGATCCAGGTAAAAGCTGCTGCTGCCGAAGCTGTGGAAGTGGTTGCAATAGAGATGGCTGCAAGTGTATCGGCATGAAATGCTGATCCTGCATTGAAACCAAACCAGCCGAACCACAACAGCCCGGTTCCGAGCAACACATACGTTATTCTTGCAGGATTGTGTGCAGGTTCGTTTCTTCTTTTGAGGTAAAGCGCACTGGCAAGGGCCGCCCAACCGGCGCTCATGTGAACTACGGTTCCGCCGGCAAAATCAAGTACCCCCAGTTTCGCCAGCAAACCATCGGGATGCCAGGTAGCATGAGCCAGCGGGCAATAAATAAAAATACAGAAGAGTGTTATGAACAACAGGTATGCGGTGAATTTCATACGCTCTGCAAAAGCTCCTGTTATCAGCGCCGGTGTGATGATGGCGAACTTAAGCTGGTAGAATGCAAATAATATGAACGGAATGGTGGGGGCAAATTTCCAGGCGGGCCCATCAGCCACATGATTCATCAGGAAAAATGTTTTAGGGTTACCCACGACACCGTGAAACGAATCACCAAAAGCCAGGCTGAAACCAAAAACCACCCATATAATTGTGATAAGCGCCATGCTGATAAAACTCTGCAACATGGTGCTCAGTACATTTTTCTTATTCACCATGCCCCCATAGAAAAATGCAAGGCCGGGCGTCATGATCAATACAAGCGCCGTGGCTGTGAGCATCCAGGCGGTATCTGCCGCATTGATATTTTCTGAATTGATTACTCCGGGTACATTAGGAAAGATGAAGCAACCGGCAACGATGATAAGCAGTAATGAAAAAGTAATAAGCGCAAATCTTCTTGACATATAACAGATAATTGTTTCGTTAATCAGTTATAGCAAGCAGAAACGAATATAGGGAAAAATGCTGAGGGATGTGGAGGTTTAGGGTTGAGAAGGTTTAAGGTTTAGGAGACGATTTAAGAAGAT
>JAFDXA010000294.1 GCA_018268185.1 Bacteroidota bacterium | reverse complement strand
CATATCAAGCTGCTTGAATCTTTGCAGGATAACAGCATGCTGTCAATAACAGATATTTCAGGGAGAACACTGAGAAACGAAACACTGAAAAAAGGAACTGTAACCATTGACCTTAATGTTGATGAACTTCCCGAAGGAAGATATTTCATCAGGATATATAATAGCAGCCAGGTGATCAATGAATCATTTGTGATTGTAAAATAATTTACCTTACACGATACTTATAAGTCCGCTTTTTACGAGGCGGACTTTTCATTTATACAAATGGTACCAACCGGCATACAGGAAAATAATATCTTCAGGGTATTATGAAACACTTCCTGCTTACTATTGAATTACTGATGAGCTTAACTCTTTCCGCACAGTTAACGGTATTTGAAAAAAGTGGTGGAAAGAAAACAGCTACTTATTCTGAAGCCATTGACTGGTATCAATCTCTTGATAAAAGATCATCAAAACTACTGCTGAAAGAAATGGGGCAAACCGATGCAGGTTACCCATTGCACCTTGTTTTATTGAGTGCTGATGGAATATTTGATCCTGCACAATGGCATAAGCAGAAGAAAACAATCATTCTTGTAAACAACGGCATTCACCCCGGCGAACCCGATGGTATTGATGCAAGCATGATGCTGGCAAGAGACCTGGTAAATGGCAAAATACAATTACCCGAAAACACAGCCATTGCTTTTATACCGGTTTACAATATCGGGGGATGCCTGAACCGCAATTCATATACCAGGGCAAACCAGAACGGACCTGAAGAATACGGATTCAGGGGGAATTCGCAAAACCTCGATCTCAACCGGGATTTCACCAAATGCGACAGCAGGGAAGCCAGGTCTTTTGCACAATTGTTTCACTGGCTGGAGCCGGATATTTTCCTGGATAATCATGTAAGTGATGGCGCCGATTACCAGCATACGATGACACTGATCACCACGCAATACGACAAGCTTGGGCCATCACTGGGAAAGTACCTCCGGGAAGTTTTTGAACCAACGGTTTATGCTGGCATGAAAACAAAAGGCTGGGACCTCATACCTTATGTTGATTTCGAAAATGAGGATATCAAAAAAGGCATCAGGATGTTTTATGAAACACCCCGTTATTCATCAGGATATGCCGCTTTGTTCAATACATTATCATTTATTGCAGAAACACATATGCTGAAGCCATATAACCAGAGAGTAAGATCAACATATGATCTGATGGTAACTATAATTAAAGAAGCGTCTGAACATTCTGCCGAAATAACCGAACAAAGAAAATCAGCCCGGGAAGCAGCTTTGAAACAAACTGATTTCCCCTTATCATGGAAGCTTGACACGCCAAAATTTACAGAGATCAGTTTTAAAGGTTATGAAAAGGCTTTTACAAAAAGTGAAGCCACTGGTCTGGAAAAAATGTACTTCGACCATAACCGACCTTTTACATCCCAGGTGAAATTTTATAATGGATACAGACCTGCAAATACTGTTAAAGCACCAGTTGCTTACGTCATTCCGCAAGGTTGGTATTCCGTCGTTGACCTGCTGAAATTGAATAATGTAATGGTAAAGCAACTTAAACATGACACGATGATAAACATCTCATTTTACCATATTGATGATTACAAATCTTATCCAAGACCCTACGAAAAGCACCATAAGAATTATGCAACCACCGTGTCTTCATTCAATCAGCAGATACGCATTTCAAAAGGTGATTATATAGTTTATACCAACCAGCCAGCAAGGAGGTATATCATTGAAATGCTGGAGCCGACCGGTGATGACAGTTTCTTCGCCTGGAATTTCTTTGATGCCATTCTGCAACAGAAGGAAGGTTACAGCGATTATCGTTGGGAAGATATTGCTGGAGACATATTAAAAAACGATAGCACCCTGCGTGAAAAACTGGAAGCAAAAAAGGTTGCCGATCCGAAATTTGCCGCCAATTCTTCGGAAATCCTGTCATTTATCTACCAGAACTCGCCCTGGTTCGAAAAAAGTTTCCTGCGATACCCGATCTATCGCATTGATAATTAATAAAAAGCGATTATTTTCATATTCCGCAGGAGTTGAAAATTATCTCCTCAAACAATACCCTTTTTCCCCTATTTCCCCTACCTTTGCGGTCCGCTAAAAAAGCGGGCTAATAACAATTTTAAATCAAAACAGGTAAAAAATGAACAATTACGAATTGATGGTGATTTTTACCCCTGTGCTTTCTGACGACGATTACAAAGCCGCTCAGAAAAAATACGAAGCCCTCGTTAAAGAAAACGGTGGTGAAGTTGCACACAGCAAAGCCTGGGGATTGAAATCACTGGCGTATCCGATTGCCAAGAAGACCACTGGTCTGTACTGGGTAATGGAATATTCTGCGCCATCCAGCTTCAATGAAAAGTTGAAAGTTCAACTTTTGCGTGACGAATCAGTAATGCGTCACATGTTCACTGTACTCGATAAATACGCCGTTGAGTACAATGCAAAAAAGAGAAGTGGTGTTGCATCAGTAACTGAAAAAGCGGAGGCATAATCATGGCAAAAGCAAATGAAATCAAGTATCTCACAGCTATCAAGGCTGAGAAGCGTCCAAAGAAATATTGCCGCTTTAAGAAAATGGGTATCCATTATATCGATTATAAGGATGCAGATTTTCTGAAGAAGTTCCTGAACGAACAAGGTAAACTTTTACCTCGTCGTATCACCGGTAACTCACTGAAGTTCCAGCGTAAGGTAAGCCAGGCTGTTAAGAAAGCCCGTCAAATGGCTATCCTGCCTTATGTAACAGATCTTTTGAAATAAACAAATTTTATAACCACCCTAATTCCCGTAAGGGTTGAAAGTCCTGGTAAAACAGGGTTGGGTAAAAATGCAAAATCATGCAGGTAATTTTAATTCAGGATGTAAATAACCTCGGCGGTGCCAATGAACTGGTAACTGTAAAGAATGGTTATGGCCGTAACTATCTTATCCCTCAAAAATTTGCTGTTGAGGCTAGTCCAAGCAACATCAAAAAAATGGAAGAGAAGTTAAAGCAGCAGGCTAAAAAAGAAGCCAAACTGATGGCTGAAATCAACAGTGTAATTGCAGTGTTGAAAGAAGGCGCTTTGAAAATCGGCGCTAAAACAGGAACAAGTGGCAAGATATTCGGTAGCGTAACTTCCGTTCAGATCGCACGTGCTATCAAAGAACAGAAAGGTTATGAAATCGATCGCCGCAGGATCCACATCATCGATGATGTTAAAGAATTAGGCTCTTACAAAGCCAAAATCGATTTCGGTAACGGAAATGAAACCGAACTTGAATTTGAAGTTGTAGCAGAATAATTGTAAGGATATTTCCAAATGAAAATCCGCTTCAGTTGAAGCGGATTTTTTATTTCAGGAATGAAGAAGATATTCTTTGAGCAGGTTGCTTTCAGCGTTCATCAAAACAGCGGATTTTTCTTTCTTCAGCTGCTGCTGCACGAGTTCCGGGATGGGAACCTGCTGGCCGATGATCGGTTCAACTACGTCGTAAAATTTAACCGGGTGTGCTGTTTCCAGGAATATACCTTTTGATCCCGGGTTATTTTCAAGATAGCGTTGTAAAGCCAGGTAGGCAACTGCACCATGTGTATCCATGAGGTATCGCTTCTCCTCAAAAACTTTCTTTAGAATATTCCTTGTTTCTTCATCCGAAATACTGCAACTGCTGATCATCTTTTTCATATCAGTGATATCATCTGAAAATATTTTCTGAATACGGATAAAATTGCTTGGATCACCCACATCCATTGCATTCGAGATCGTAGGCACTGCCTTTTTTGCCTCGTATTTACCGGTTCTGAAAAATTCAGGAACGGTATCATTGGCGTTACAGGCTGCTATAAAATGCTTAACCGGCATTCCGGATTTGTATGCCATGATGCCGGCGCATATATTACCGAAATTTCCACTGGGCACAGCAATAACAGGTGGATTGCTTTTATCTTCCCATTGCTTCCATGCCAGCAAATAATAAAACTGCTGCGGCAACCAGCGGGCGATATTGATGGAGTTGGCCGATGTAAGGAATAATCTTTCATTGAGTTCTTTATCAGCAAAAGCTTCCTTTACCATGGGTTGGCAATCATCAAAATTTCCTTTTACTTCCAATGCATGAATATTATTTCCCAACGTAGTGAGTTGCTTTTCCTGTACGCTGCTCACTTTTCCCGAAGGATATAGGATTACCACTTCTACCCCATCAACATTATAAAATCCATTGGCCACAGCACCCCCCGTATCTCCTGAAGTTGCCACCAGCACAACCACTTTCTGGTTTCTCTCTTTGGCAAAATATCCCAGGCACCTGCTCATGAAACGGGCGCCAACATCTTTAAAAGCAAGGGTAGGCCCGTGAAACAATTCAAGTGATGATATGTTATCATCCACCTGCACCAGTGGAATTTCAAAATCGATTGCCTCTTTTGCAATTCTGCCCAGATCTTCTGGTGGAATTACATCGGCTGCATATTCCCTGATCACTTCATAGGCTATGGTTGCATTATCAACCCGGTCTATACTCTCCAGTAACTCTTTGGTAAACAATGGAATGTATTCAGGAAAATACAATCCCTTATCGGGTGCCAGCCCCCTGATGGTTGCTTCTTTAAAATCAACAGCAGGAGATTGTTTATTCAGACTGTAAAATTTCATGCTTTCTTATTTCAGACTTTTTGTTTCCCTGTTCGGGTAAAGGAACAATTCAATTGTTTACAACACACACTCCATTCCGGCTTATGGAAGTAACATAGGTTTTATATTCAATGCCCATTTTGCCATACAGTTCACTCATCACCTGTTCTATTGCTTTGGCTGTAGCAGCTTCCTTACTCAACATAAAGATCGAGGGCCCGGATCCTGAAATGCCACCTCCTAATGCTCCTGCTTCTTTACTTCTTTTTTTAACCTCATCGAAGCCCGGTATGAGAATGCTTCTTACCGGCTCTATCAATACATCTTCAAGTGAGCGACCGATCAATTCGTAATCATTTTTCAGCAATCCGCTAACCAAACCGGCAATATTGCCCCATTGCTGAATGGCATCTTTAAGTTGTATTTCTTTTCTAAGTATCTGCCTTGCATCTGAAGTTTTTACTTCTATCTGCGGATGTACGATCGTTACAAACATAGGTGGCGCCGAAAGCGGAACAATATCCAATGGGAAGATTGACCTGATCAGGGTTACTGAACCGAATATACATGGTGTGATGTTATCTGCATGTTTAACACCGGATGCAAGTCTTTCGCCATTCATTGCAAACCGTACCAGGTCTTCCTTTGAAAAAATATTTCCTAAAAGAAGATTGGCAGCCACCACAGCCCCGGCAGCGGAGGCTGCGCTGGAACCCAGGCCACTGCCGGGTTTGATGTTCTTGGTGATCGTCATTTCAAACCCTACCGGCTTACTGTATTCTTCCAGCAGCGCTATCAAAGAAACCCCTGCTACATTTTTTTCTGCCTCGGTAGGGAGGTTGTAATCATCTGTATGCTTAATGGTGATCCCGGATTTATCGGTCAACCTTAATTCAATTTCATCATAAGGGTTTTCCACGGCCATTCCCAGTATATCAAAACCACAAACCATGTTTGCAACTGTAGCGGGTATTCTCACTTTTATACTTTCCATTGATTCTCCGGTTTGAAGTTATTGTTTCACATTCACTATATCCTTGCAGCACGTATTATATCGGCAAACACACCAGAAGCTGTTACTTCGGCGCCTGCACCTGCCCCCTTTACAACCAGTGGCTGATCAATGTATCGGTTTGTATAGAACAAAACAATATTGTCTTTTCCATACAGGTGATAGAAATCATGTGAAGGATCGATATGCTGCAAACCCACAGAGGCCTTGCCTTTTTCGTATTGCGCTACAAATTTTAATTTCTTGCCGGCAGCAGCAGCTTCGTCATATAGTTTTTTGAAATGAGCTTCCTCCTTTGCCATGGCCTTGTAAAAATCATCTACCGATCCCTGCATACATGAGTCGGGCATGAAAGATTGATTCGCTATATCTTCCATTTGTATATCAGCGCCGGCTTCCCTGGCAAGTATCATGATCTT
>JAFDXA010000293.1 GCA_018268185.1 Bacteroidota bacterium | reverse complement strand
TTTATTGGATACACTTCAGCAAAAGGGGTATGAAGTGTTGTATGAACCTGCTATTAACTACAGCGAACTGCTGGAGAAGATCGGTAGTGCAGAAGGGCTTGTAGTTACCACCCGGTTAAAGATAGACAAGGCTCTTATCGACAAAGCATCAAAACTTACGTGGATAGGAAGGCTGGGAAGTGGATTGGAATTGATAGATGTTGAATATGCTGAATCAAAAAACATCCGTTGCGTCAGCTCGCCGGAGGGTAATCGAAATGCCGTGGCAGAACATGCACTGGGCATGTTGCTCAACCTGATGAATAATATTTGCCGGAGCAATGCGGAAGTGAAACAAGGTAAGTGGTTACGTGATGAGAACAGAGGGATAGAACTTACAGGTAAAACGGTAGGTATTATTGGTTATGGCAATACCGGCCAGACTTTTGCAAAACTTTTATCTGCATTTGATGTAACGATACTGGCCTACGATAAATACAAATTCGGTTTTGGTTCTGGTAATGTAAAAGAAGCGAACCTCGAACAACTCTGCAGGTATGCCGATGTGATAAGTTTCCATGTTCCTCTTACAGAAGAAACCTACTATATGGCCAATGAAGATCTTTTTTCATCATTAAAACAGGCTCCATACTTTATAAATACATCCCGTGGCAAAGTGGTAAAAACAACGGCATTGATCAATGCTCTTGAACAGCGGCTTATAAAGGGGGCTGCACTTGATGTACTGGAGAATGAGCATATCGGGGCTTTATCGGGCGAAGAGGAACAATGGTTCCGATGGCTTAACAACAGAGCGGATGTGATTATTACACCACATATAGCAGGCTATTCTCAGGAAGCCTTTTTTAAGATGAGTAAGATTTTGCTTGAGAAACTCGGGATTTAAGTCAGCCAGAGCTGTTAATAAACCTTAAAAAGGCTGGATTTTCATATTTCATTTATTATATTTGTGAATGATGCAACGCTTTGGTTTCCCCGAAGCGTTGTATTTTTTTTCTATCTACTAACAGGAATTTTATGGCAGAAACAAATTATGTAACAAAGGAAACCTTCGCTAAAATGCAGGAAGAGCTCCATACCCTTAAAACAGTTGACAGGTATGCAGCCAGCAAAGCTATTGCGGAAGCCCGTGAAAAAGGGGATCTCAAAGAGAATGCAGAATACGATGCGGCCAAAGAAGCCCAGGGTATTCTTGAAGCAAAAATAAAATACCTTGAAGGCGTTGTGGCAACGGCCAGGATACTGGATGAAACCAATATTGATACAAGCAGGGTGAGTATTCTTACCAAAGTAACACTTACCAATATGGCAACTAATAAAACGGTTACTTATAAAATTGTTTCTGAAAAAGAAGCAGATCTCAAATCAGGAAAAATTTCCGTTACGTCTCCCATAGGAAGTGGTATACTTGGTAAAGTGATCGGGGATGTAGTAGAAGTGTCGGTGCCTGCTGGTAAACTGAAACTCAAGGTGGATAAGATCGAAGTATAATGCTATTATACCAAAGCTTTCAAGAGGCTCCATTCACGGGGCCTCTTTTGTTTTAGATAGTGCTTGTTACAGAGTAATAGCAAATAAAGAACAGAGAATGCTGAAGTGAAAACTATTAAAGTAAAAAGACAATATCAAATCAACTCCTTACCAAATCATCAGATCCATATTAACCATTTTCATATTTTCCCATTCCCATCATAGCTCAATGGTATCGCCTCGTATCTTTTTTCCCCGAACTCGTGTTGATTCCGAATAAAGTATAAACCGGGCAATAGGAAAGGAGGGCGGTTACAATAAATACTGTTGTAACTATTAAAACGAGGAAGCTTTCCGGCGAAATAATTGCACCAGCGGATACCAAGATTATGAAAAAAACTGCAATCAATAACCTCATAATCCTGTCTTTATTACCAACATTCTTTTTCATAAAAAAATATTTTATCTTTTGTAAGGTATTCAACCGGGGAGTTAAGGCCAATGAGTTTTATTTCCCCGGATCATGAAATTTATCATGTAACTATAGATTGAGGTTTTATTGGTTACATAATTTTAGAAAGATATATGCCTGCAGTACCATCACGGAGAAAAGCGTTCTTTTACCAGGTACGTAACAATATGGAATTGCTGCGTAGCGGAAAAGGGTATTTTGACCGGTTGCTTGAAATGATCCGGAATGCCCGGCATACCATACACCTGCAGGTATACATTTTAGAAGATGATGAAACAGGCCAGTTGGTTATAGAAGCGTTGAAAAAAGCTGCATTTTCGGGGGTAGCGGTTTATATCATGGTTGATGGATATGCTTCCCGTTCTTTACCTGCTTCATTTATCGAAGAACTGGAAGCAGCCGGAATCAGGTTTCGTTTTTTCAGCCCGGTGCTTAAGAGCCCATTTCTTTATTTCGGACGACGCCTGCATCATAAGATCTTTGTGGTTGACAGTTCCTTTGCTCTCCTGGGCGGCATCAATATTTCCAATAATTACAATGATACAAGAGAAACCAGGGCATGGCTCGATTTCGCAATCTACATTGAAGGTATTATAGCCAAAGAACTTTGTGTTGTATGCAGTAAAGCATGGAATAATTTCAAATCTGAATTCCCTTCTTTTCTTTGTGCCGAACCCCTTTCCGTTACTAAGGAAACCAGTGATGAATACCGGGTAAGGATACTCAGGAATGACTGGGTTCGGAAAAAAAATGATATATCGAAAATATATATCGAAATGTTGCTGCATGCCAAATCGCATATTACCATTATGAGTAGTTATTTTTTACCGGGCAAAGCAATCCGCCGTCATATGGCGACGGCAGTGAAGCGGGGCGTTAAGGTGAGGGTAATAGCAGCAGGGCGTTCAGATGTTAAAATATCCAAGAATGCAGAACGCTGGTTGTATGACTGGCTGTTACGGAAGGGCATCGAATTATACGAGTATGAAGAAAATGTGTTACATGCAAAGCTGGCTGTATGTGATGATGAATGGTTCACACTTGGTTCATACAATCTCAATAATATCAGTGCTCACGCAAGCATAGAGCTTAACCTCGATGTAGAAAACCCCGGGTTTACAAAAAGGCTTCGGGCAGAACTGGAAAACATCATTGCTTCAGGCTGTAAAAAAATAACAGAAGAGTACCAGGTAAAAACAGCCAACCTGTTTGTAAGATTCAACAGGTGGCTGTCTTACCAGTCGGTTCGTTTCCTCATCTATATTTTTACTTTCTATTTCAAACACAGGCCTTAATACCCTATGCCACGGTTAAACAACGATTTTACTACAGACCAGTTCCATTTGGCAAATCGCCCCCGTTGTACTACCAGCTTATTGGCAGATGGATGTTGCAGGAAATAATGAAAAGCGAATTTTTCCCGTGGATCAACCCATCCGATCACCTGCCCGAAACGAAGGTCATTAAATACCAGGCTGTCGCCCCATTGTTCTGTGGTGTAAAATCCTTTAGAAAATTGTTTTAGCTGCTGCAGTTCCCGGCTGTCGGCCAGGGGATTTAACAAGGAATCATTTTTGGGGAAATATTGAAAACGGATGCTGTCGCCTTTATCAAATACCGATCGGTAAGCCACATAGTAGCCGTTGTCATTGCCGGCCACCACGAACCATAACCAGTTCTGCAAGGGGGCAGGGGTTGTAAAATATTTGCTGGCAGGAACATGTTGTTTTGAGATCAGCCGATTCACTTCTTTATCAATAATTATTTTATTGATACTGCAATAGCCAAGATAAAGCAGCGGGATAAAGAGGCCAAACTTCCACCACAGCTTTCTTTTATTGCTATTCCTGCCAAGGGCCAGTAAAGCAATGCATGCAATGCCGGGCCAGATGGAGAAAAATGGATCTGCCACATAAATGGCATTCAGCGAATAGCGTTCATGACTGAAGGGTTCTAATAAGCCGATACCGTAATTATTATAGCTGTCTATAAATAAATGAACAAATACTTCAATGCTGAAGAACAAGATCCATTTCTTAAATGATATGTTATGAGGTTTGTGAACTTTGTCTGCCAACAATGCAAATAAGGTAATTACCACTAGAGCAAACAGAATTGAGTGTGTAAACCCCCGGTGGGCCAGTAAATTATCTGCTGGTGGTAACCATAAAGTAGCCAGGAAATCAATATCCGGAATACTCTGGCTGAGTATTCCCCAAGCCATAGCTTTTTTGCCAATGCGCTTTTCAAAAAAAGCCTCGCCGATACAGGCGCCAATGGCAATATGAGTAAGTGAATCCAAACCGGCTAATCTAATTACATTAAAGTTCCGTAATTCAGGTTAATCTGCCATCAATTAAAATCGGTTGAATACTGAATATGAAATAATGAATGGTGGAGTGAATAGTGCTTCGGAGACATGAAGGAGAATGAAGTTTTTTGTACCTCTACATTACCGCATTTATAAATAGTGAACAAGAAACCCGGTACAAAGGAATTTTCAAATCATCCCATTTTCATATTTTCACATTACAAATAAATATTGAACAAGGAACAATGAACTGAGTAAAATCCCTGGATCAACACATTTTCAAAATCATCAAATTCAAAAAAGAGATGACCATTTTTTCCAAAATAATAAAAGGCGAAATTCCTTCATACAAAATTGCCGAGAATGAGCATTTTTATGCTTTCCTGGATATTTTCCCATTAGTGGAAGGTCATGTGCTTGTAGTGCCGAAATCAGAAACGGATAAAATATTTGACCTTACAGATGAACTGCTTTCTCAGATGCTTGTATTTGCAAAACCTATTGCCAAAGCTATTGAAGCTTCGTTTGATTGCAATCGTTGTGGTATCAGTGTGATCGGGCTGGAAGTACCTCATGCACACATGCACCTTATTCCAATCAACAGTGCTGATGATCTTAATTTCAGCAGACCCAAGCTGAAATTATCGAAAGAAGAACTGCAATCTGTTCAGGGAAAAATATTGGGTAAACTGTTGTAGAATTATTGGTTAAGACGGAAACCAACACCATGGATCGTTTCGAGTACGATTCCCGGATCGGCTTTGAAATGCTTGCGGAGTTTGGTGATGAATACATCCATACTTCTTCCGAGAAAATAATCATCCTTACCCCATACATTGATCAACACCTCTTCTCTTTTGAGGATCTTATTGGTATTGGAGGCCAGGAATTTGAGGAGGTCGGCCTCTTTCTGTGTGAGGCTGATGATTTCGGAGCCGTTGTATATTTTCAATTCACTATAGTTGAATCTCAGTTTCCCGATATTGTATTCTTGCTTTACGTCGGATTTCAGTTTTTTTGTCCTCCTCAGAAACACTTCGATACGCATGATCAGTTCCTGCATGCTGAAAGGCTTTACCACATAATCATCCGCTCCTGAAGAAAAGCCTTTGATTTTATCTTCCTCCTGTCCTTTGGCTGTAATGAAAATGATCGGCACTACATCACTGCTCTGCCGTATTCTTTTAGCAAGAGAAAAACCATCCCGTATGGGCATATTAACATCAAGCAGGCAGATGTCGTAGCTCTTTTTCTGAAACTGTTGCCAGGCCAGTTCTCCATTGCTGCATGTGGTAACCTCATAACCGGCCTCTTCAAGATTGTCTTTAATGACAAAGCTCAAAGTTGTATCATCTTCTGCCAGTAATATTGTTGGTTTCATTGCCTGTTTTAGCTTCTTGGTATTTTGATCGTAAATGTGCTTCCTTCCCCTGGTTCACTCACCAGGCTGATACTTCCTTTATGAGCATCCGCTATCTGCTTTACAAAGTTAAGACCAAGACCGAATCCTTTTGCATGGTGTATTTCTCCATCCGTAACCCTGTAAAATTTTTTAAAGATCTTACGGTGTTGTTTTTTTTCAATGCCAATGCCGTTATCTCTAACTGATGTACAAAAATCGTTTCCATCAATATACGTTGAGATGATTATGCCGGGTTTTAAAGAATATTTAACGGCATTTTCGAGCAGGTTAGTGTATGCTACCAGTATATAGGATTTGTCGGCAGTAACCAGGCTGTCATCTTCCCTGCTGTTAAAAGAAAGGCTGCCGGATTTTTCTTCCAGCAATGGTTTGATATTGCTGATCGCCTGGTCCATTAAAGCATTTGCATCAAATGTTTCTTTTTTAAGAACAAGTGAACTGTGTTCTGTATAGGCTACCGAAAGCATGCGACTCAACTGGTTCTGAAGGTGAGCCGTTTGAACCTGTATGATGTTAGCGTAGTTCCTCAGTTTTTCAGGATTTGCGCTGATCGTTGGCTGCTGTAACACCCCGGCGGCTATTTTTATTACCGATAAGGGCGTTTTGAATTCGTGTGTAAAATTGTTCACAAAATCTTTTTGTGTTTCATTGAGAAACCGCTGCTTATATAAATAAAAAACGCTGATGCCGAAACCGATCAATACCAGCAGTAATGATACCGTTGAAATGATCCAGAATATCATCTGTGTTATAATATATAACCGGCGATGTGGAAAATGGAAACAGATATAAGAATACTTTTTATCAAAAACGGGTACCGTAAATTCAGTTGAATACTGGTTGTAGGAATTGGGCATGTCTATAAAACGTGATTCGGTGTATTTCTTCTGCCCGGCATCATAGATCGAAATATTGCAATCTGCAAGCAGGTTATAATCTGTAAGTTCTTTGCTGAATAAAACACTGATGGAATCAATATCCGGTATCCTGTCAATCCGGGCAACAAAAGAAGTCAATACCGGAAGTTCAACACTTTTACTGAAAATAAAAGTACTGTCTTTTGTAAGCTTGATATTCCTATACAGGTTCTTGATGCTTTTGTTTACGTTGTTATTGAACTGCCTGCGCTCAACCCTGTAAATACGTTGCAGCCAGTAAATCTGTACCGCTACAATAATGGCCACGATAAGGGTGCTCAATAAGATCAGCCATCTCAATGTTTTGGAGCGTATGGTCATGTTTACTGTTTAGAACGGATTTATTTTACTCTTGCCGGGTTGCGGGCAACAAATGTTTTCCAGTCGGACAGTGGTTTTGCCTGCCTGCCCTTTGTAACCGGTAAACTGCCCTGTTGAAAGTGATGACACACAGCTACAGCCACAGCATCCGAGGCATCCATGTAAGCGGGCCCCTGGTCAAACCTGAGCAGGTGCTGCAGCATTTTCATCACCTGTTCCTTACCTGCATTTCCATTGCCTGTGATCGATTGTTTTATTTTTTTGGGAGAGTATTCATGAACAGCAAGCCCGGCCTGGATGGCTGCAGCAATCGCTACACCCTGTGCCCGGCCCAGTTTCAGCATGCTCTGAACGTTTTTGCCAAAGAATGGTGCTTCAATAGCGAAGCAGTCGGGTTTGTGTGTTTTAATCAAGGTATTCACCCTTGCATGTATCTTTTCCAGTTTCTCATAAGCATCGGCTTTTGCGGGTAGTTTGAGTACATCCATTTCTACCAGCGTCATCGCATTTCCCTTTATGGCAATAATGCCGTATCCCATTACGATCGTGCCAGGGTCGATCCCCAAAATGATTTTTGATGCTTTTTGCAAAGTGCAACTTATTTTTATAGATATTTTCCTGCTTGAACAAAAATATCAAATTAATAGTCAATTACCTGTTGGGCCCGCTGCTCTTTGTATTGTTGTCATGGAGCCTCTACCGGCAGATCATACGGCAGGAAGACCTTGGTACCAGGTGGCTGGAGATCAGGATGAGCTGGAAGCGGCCCGGGTTCTGGATGGTTTTTGCACTTATGTTTATCAATTGGGGGATTGAAGCAAGAAAATGGCAATTGCTCATGAAACCCCTGCAGAAATTCAGCCTGGCCGGAGCTTTTAAAGCTGTGCTGGCCGGTTGCAGCATTACCATGTTAACCCCGAACAGGATCGGTGAATACGGCGGAAGAATCATGTATGTGAACGAAGCTTACCGGTTGCGGGCAATATCACTAACCATCTTGGGAAGTATGGCGCAGCTTACCATTACGATGATCATGGGTACTATCGGGTTGATCATGATACGGGCCGGAAGAATAATTGAAGCAGACAGGTTTGCGGGTTATTCATGGATGCTGGGCAATACCCTTATATTGATAAGCCTTATCGTTACCGTTATACTGCTGTTGTTGCTAATCAGGATGCATTTTATTGTTTCGGTTGTTTCAAGGATCGGATTTCTTAAAAATATCGTAAAACACATTGTTGTAGTGGAGGAAGTTGGAGGTAAACAATTGTTAAGAATTTTAAATTTATCTTTTTTCCGTTATATGGTATTTATTTTGCAATACATCCTGCTATTAAAGGTAATGGAGGTGAACATAGCATACCCTGTTTCTTTTTTATTACTCACCTTGTTTTACCTTGTAATGGCAGTAGCCCCAACGGCTGGTTTTACAGAATTACCTGTAAGGGCTATTGCAAGTGTGGCGCTCTTTAATTTATTCAGCACAAATATTATTGGCATACAGGCGGCAGCTTTTGGGATATGGCTGATCAACCTTGTTATACCGGCTGTGTTGGGCAGCCTGCTGATACTCGGAATTAAAATCATGAAAGAACGATGAAGAAATTTACCATACCGGCCATTCTTATTTTCAGCATATTCACTTTCGGCTTTACAGGCCATAAGGGCGGAGATTTCTGCGGAATAAAAAACACCGCTTACAAGGAAGGCGAAGTGGTAACGTTTAAGGTTTACTACAGTTGGCTCGGCGCTTATATTGGGGCCGGGGAGGCAACTTTTACCACCACGCTCGAAAGATTCAACGGCAAACCGGTTTATCACCACGTTGGAGAGGGAAAAACTTATTCAACGTTCGATAATTTTTTCAAGGTACGCGACCGCTACGAGAGCTATGTTGATACCGCCAGCCTATTGCCCTACAGGTTCATAAGAAACATTGAGGAGGGGTCTTATAAAAAATATAATAACGTAAGTTTCAACCAGGCGGTTAATACAGCAACCAGCAACAATGGCGTTTTCCCGATCACGGATTGCATGCAGGATGTGATGAGCGCCGTTTATTATGCCCGCAATATCAATTTTGATAAATACAAGGTTGATGATAAAATACCTTTCGACATGTTCCTGGATGATGAGATATTTCACCTCTACATCCGTTACATGGGTAAAGAGAAAGTGAAAACACGTTATGGCCGCTTCAATGCCATCAAGATAAAACCATTGCTTATTAAGGGAACCATTTTTGAAGGTGGTGAAAAGATGACCGCCTGGATCAGTGATGATCCCAATCATATCATACTGCGGGTAGAAAGCCCGATTTCTGTAGGAAGTATCAAAGTAGATATGATGTCTTACAAAAACCTTCGTTACCCACTCAGTTCATTCAGGGATATCCGTTAATTATTTGCTTACAATTACAATTCGGCCAGCTTAAAAAGATCTTTAGGCCTGATGCCTTTTTCTGTTAACTGGAGGTTGCAGCATTCATTTACCGGGTCATGCTCAAAGAAAAGGACATAATCATTCTGTTGTGCTTCTGTAATAAATGATTTCTTTTCATTCAGTGTGGTGAGCGGGAACATATCATATGCCATTACATAAGGAATAGGGATGTGCGCTGCTGAAGGAAGCAGGTCGGCCATGAACAGGATCGTTTTTCCTTTGTAGTTAACCTGTGGAAGCATCATGGCATCTGTATGACCAAATACCTGCCGGATGCTCACCTGTGCCGGAAAATCTCCGGGGTTGTCTTCAATAAATTTCAACTGGCCGCTTTGCTGAATGGGAAGGATATTGTCTTTAAGAAAGGAAGCTTTCTCACGGTCGTTGGGTTCTGTGGCCCATTTCCAGTGACGTTTGTTACTCCAGAAAGTGGCATTTTTAAATGCCGGTACGAGTTTGTCTGCTTCTCTTACAATGCTTCCTCCGCAATGATCGAAATGGAGGTGCGTCAATATCACATCGGTAATATCATTTTTATGAAACCCGTGTTTTGCCAATGATTTATCAAGGGTATCATCGCCATGTAAATAATAATGACTGAAGAATTTTTCATCTTGTTTATCGCCGATACCGTTATCCACCAATATTAACCTGTTGCCATCTTCAATGAGCAGGCAACGCATGGCCCAGGTACACATATTGTTGTTGTCGGGTGGATTGAGTTTTTGCCAGATGCTTTTCGGTACAACGCCGAACATAGCGCCGCCATCAAGTTTAAAATTGCCTGTATTGATCGTATATAAATTCATGCGGTAATTTTCAGTAAAGTTATGCAGTTGCGTGTTTCTTTTCTTTCTGCGCTGTTAGCAAAAGGAATATCAATCCCAATACAAAGAATGTGATCAAGGCCAGTATAGAGTTTCTCATGGTTCCTGTTAATCCTTCGATGAATCCAAAACTGAAGAGCCCGATCACAATGGCTATTTTTTCAGTGATATCATAAAAGCTGAAGAAAGATGCCGTGTCTTTTGTTTCAGGCATCAACTTGCTGTAAGTAGAACGGCTTAGCGACTGTATGCCGCCCATTACCAGTCCAACAAGTGCTGCCAGGGTGTAAAATGTAGTTTCTGATGTAACGAAATACCCGGTAATACAAACACCTATCCACAGCATTACTGTAAGTATAAGCACTTTGATATTGCCAAACCGCTCAGACAAGCGGCTCATGCCTATTGCCCCAACAATGGCCACCAGTTGAATTACTACAGCTACAATGATTAGCTTGGTGTCTTCCAGTTTTAATTCTTTGATGCCAAAGTCGATTGCGATCAGCATTACAGTTTGTACACCCATGCTGTAAAAAAAGAAAGCCGTGAGGAATCTTTTCAATACCGGCAGGTGCACCAGTTGGTTCCAAACTTTTTTGAGTTCGATGAACCCATTGCTCAGCACATTTGTTTTTGATTGTCTTTCGGATTTAGGTCTTATCGGCAATACCCTGAAAGTGATCTGAGCAAATGCAACCCACCAGATACCTACAAGCAGAAATGTAAGTTTAAGCGGAAGCTCTCCTTTGGGCATGAATAAAACGAGGGCGAAGCCGATCAACTGCATGATCACACTCCCGATATATCCCATCGTGTATCCCTTGGCGCTGATACGGTCCATGTCTTTTTCGGCGGCAATATCCGGTAAGTAGGAATTGTAAAAAACCTGGCTGCCATAAAAGCCGATGCCGGCAAACATAAAACACATGAGCCCGAGGGTAACATGGTTTTCATCAAAGAAGAACATGAGCGAACAACTCAATGCTCCCAGGTAGCAGAAGAAGCGCATGAAATTTTTCTTGTTGCCCTTGTAATCGGCAATGGAAGAAAGGATGGGTGATAATGCTGCTATGATGAAGAAGCCCACAGAAAGAACATAGTCTTTCAGTTCCGTATTCACAAAGGTTCTGCCAAGAAACGGGATGCCGTTTTTGAACTGTTCATTTTGTGTTCCTGTTACTGCTGCATAATAGGCAGGGAAGAATGTTGTTGTGATCACCAGGTTGTAAACGGAATTGGCCCAGTCATACATAGCCCAACCGTTTACGACTTTTTTGGAAGCAGTCTGCATTTGGATAATTAAGAATGAAAAATTAATGATTAATCAGTAAAACGCAAACGATTTATGATCGATCTGTTCATTCCCGGGAGAAAGTAGGATTTGGGGCAGGCTAAGAAAATAAATACAGCACCGGGAATAAATGGTGAATCAGCAACAATTCAATATCAATTAATCACTCCTTTCCAGATCAGTAATAAGAGCACAAGCCCCAGCACGATGCGGTAAATGCCCCACACCCTGAACCCGTGTTTTTTTAAAAAGCCAATGAAGAACTTGATGGCTATCATCGCTACGATAAAAGCAACGGCATTGCCTATGGCAAGCTGCTTGATGTCTTCGCCGGAAAAGCCCCCGGCTTCTTTATAATGTTTGTACAGTTTGTAACCTGTTGCTGCGAGCATGGTAGGTACGGCCAGGAAGAATGAGAATTCTGCAGCAGCACTCCTGGTAAGTTTCTGTTGCATACCACCGATGATGGAAGCGGCGCTCCTGCTCACACCCGGAACCATAGCAAGGCATTGCCAGGTGCCGATGATGAATGCATTGAGAAAGGTCGTGTCTTTTTCAGATTCAATGCGGGGATGATTGAAGGCTTTATCAATGAACAGCAGGATAACGCCTCCAACCAGCAGTGAAACGGCTACGGTTGTACTGCTTTCCAGCAAAGCATCGATCTTTTTAGAGAACAACATGCCAAGTATGATGGCAGGAACAACTCCAACAGCCAGTTTGAAATAGAATGATATGTTTTTGAAATCAAAGAATTTTTTCCAGTATAGCACTACTACGGCCAGGATGGCTCCCAATTGTATTGCAACCGTGAACATCTTAGTGTATTCATCATCCGGTATTTTTAGAAGTTTCTCCGTGATGATCATGTGACCGGTAGAGGAAACAGGGAGAAATTCGGTGAGGCCTTCTACGATTGATACAATGGTTGTCTGGATGGTGGTCATACTGTTGCAGGTTACTGGTTCAACGTGGATCAAATAAAAAACGCTGTAAGATACAGCGCATTTATTGAAACAGGTTATTTGATCGTAATGGGTTTAAATGCTATCCTTTTGGTTTTTTCATGATCGCAACGATCTCAATAATAAAGCCAGCGATGATAAGTATCGGGGCGATCGTGATGCGTGTAGTGCTGTATACTTCCTTAGGATCAAACACTTTCGGATCGGTGCTTTTACCTCCTGCCATCAGGAAGAACCCGAGGGCAAGTACAAGTAACCCGGCGAGCATCAGGATATAATTCTCTTTACCAAAAAGGTTGGTCTTAACGTAAACCGGTTTTGATTTTTCGTTTGCCATAAAAATCTGTATTGTGCTGCAAGATAGTATAAAATTTCAGTACGGTATCAGTAAAGGTCATCCAGTTTCATGCGGAGGTACTTCACAACGGAGCGGTGTGTACTTACCAGTGTAATGGTAACTCCTAATATGATAATGATGAAGAACAGGAGGAGCATACCTCTTGTATCATGCAGTTGTTTGAAATCAGGAATGAACTGTTCAACCAGGAAAACACTGCCCCAAACAGCTATGATGGCGATCAGGGAGGCTACCAGCCCGTTCACAATTGCCCGCTGGTTGATGGGTTTAGAGATGAACCACCGGGTAGCTCCTACCATCTGCATGGTTTTAATGAGGAAACGGTTGCTGTACATGGCCAGCCTGATCGTATTGTCGATCGAGAACACTACGAGTATGGTGAGCAATATGGCGGCGATAAGAAATATGACCGCAGCTGTTTTTACAAAACTGCTCACTTTGGAAACTGTTTCAGTGGGAAATTGAAATTCTGAGATCACACCCGGGTATGCGTCCTGCAGGTTAAGCGCCAGGTGGTTCAGGCTGTCGCGTTCCACATAATCCGCCTTTACGTAAAAATCAATGCTCTCGGGTAATGGGTTATTGCTGAGAAATTGTTTCCAGGTGCTGTCATTATCAGCATTCCATTTCTGAACGGCCATCTCCTTGGTCACATATTCAACACGATTGGCGTAGGGAATAGAACTGATGTAATTCTTTAAGCTGTCGATCTGTTTTTTGGAAGCGTCCCTGTTAAGCCAGGCATGTACCTGGATATTCTCTTTAAAATAATCGCCGGTTTTACGGAGATTTAAGAAGAACCATCCTACGATGCCGAAGAGGAACAGTACAAGGGCAACGCCAATGATGGCACCCGTGTAATTGGGCTTACCTCTTTTGCTGGATGCTTTTCCGAATTGAGCCATAACAGTGTCTTATAACAGGATTATGAATAGTATGAACGTCGTTAAAGTGGACAAAAATAAAGGTTTTTAAGTGGTTTGTTTTATTTTTGTCACCTGCAAAAAAACGATTGCCCGCCAAATATATTTTTATTGCAGGAATGAGATTGCTTATTTATTTGTTAAAAAGCATCTTGTTTTTTTCAATAAAATTTTGTTGCCAGAATTGATGTCGTACAAGAGTGCGACGCCAATGAAGTTGATATTGATACTGAGGCCGGGTACATTAAAATCATATAAACGGGAATAAAAAGATGGAATACGATTTCAGGGAGATTGAAAAGCAATGGCAGGAAAAATGGAAAGCCGGTAAAGCATACAAGGTTTCCAACGATTCGGCGAAACCTAAATATTATGTGCTGGATATGTTTCCTTACCCGAGCGGCGCAGGGCTGCATGTGGGGCATCCGCTGGGTTATATTGCCAGTGATATTTACAGCAGGTACAAAAGGCTGAAAGGATTCAATGTACTGCACCCGATGGGCTTCGACAGCTTCGGGCTTCCGGCCGAACAGTATGCACTGGAAACCGGTCAGCACCCGGCTGAAACCACCCGTATCAATATTGCAACATTCAAATCTCAGCTTGATAAGATCGGTTTCTGTTACGATTGGGACCGCGAAGTACGAACCAGTGATCCATCTTATTACAGGTGGACGCAGACCCTCTTCCTGAAATTATTCAACAGTTATTTCTGCAATACACAAAAAAAGGCGAGACCAATTGCAGACCTCATAAAAAAATATGAAACGAAGGGCTCCCGGCATTTTACCGCTGAACAGTGGAATGCATTTAGTAAAAAGGAGCAGGAAGATATACTGATGTCGCGCCGCCTCGCTTTCAGCGCTTATGGCGAAGTGAACTGGTGTGAGGCTTTGGGAACAGTGCTTGCCAATGATGAAGTGGTAAATGGCGTGAGTGAACGCGGCGGTTTCCCGGTGGTAAAAAAGAAAATGCGCCAATGGTACCTGCGCATTACTGCTTATGCCGATCGTTTGCTGGAAGGCTTGGAAACCGTTGATTTCAGCGAAAGCATGAAAGAAATGCAGCGAAACTGGATCGGGAGATCGGAAGGCGCGGAAGTTGAGTTTGCCATTGATGGCTCAGAAAAAAAACTTCGTGTTTACACAACAAGACCAGATACTATTTTTGGCGTCGACTTTATGGTACTGGCGCCGGAGCATGAACTGGTTGCTTCCATTACCACAGCGGAACAAAAACAGGCCATTGATGAATACCTTGGTTATGTAAAAAGCCGGAGCGACCGGGAACGCATGGCCGAAGTAAAACAGATCACCGGTTGCTTTACCGGGGCCTATGCATTGAACCCTTTTGATGGTAAAAAGATTCCCGTTTGGATAGCCGAATATGTACTGGCTGGTTACGGAACCGGGGCAATCATGGCCGTGCCTTGCGGTGACCAGCGTGACTATTCATTTGCAAAGCATTTCAACATACCGATCACGAATATCATTGGCAGCCATTATAATGGTGAAGAAGCCAATCCTACCAAAGAAGCCATCCTGGAAAATTCAGGCTTTCTCAATGGTATGCTGATGAAGGATGCTATTTCTGTTGCTGTAAATAAGATCGAAGAACTCGGTATCGGCAAACGCAAGGTGAACTATAAAATGCGTGATGCCGGTTTCAGCAGGCAACGTTATTGGGGCGAACCATTCCCGATCACCTGGAAAGATGGTATTGCTGTTCCTTTGGATGAAAGTGAATTGCCACTCGAATTACCACACGTTGATAAATATGGACCTGGCCCGGAAGGAGAAGGTCCGCTGGCTAACCTCAATGATTGGGTTAATGTGGAAGGAGGAAGAAGAGAAACTTCTACCATGCCGGGTTATGCCGGCAGCAGCTGGTATTTCCTGCGATATATGGATCCGCACAATGAACAGTCCTTCTGCGATCGCAAAGCGAGTGATTACTGGAACCAGGTTGATGTTTATATCGGCGGAACCGAACATGCGGTAGGGCACCTGTTGTACAGCCGAATGTGGACGAAAGTATTGTTTGATCTTGGCTATATCAGTTTTGATGAACCATTTAAGCGGTTGGTAAACCAGGGAATGATACAGGGAAGTTCGAGGTTTGTATACAGGATCAAAGGGAAAAATGAATTTGTTTCCCTGGGATTGAAGAATAAATATGAAACAGATCCATTGCATGTTGATGTAAACATTGTAGATGGTATTGAGCTTAATATAAATGCTTTCAGAAAATGGAAACCTGAATTTTCGGAAGCAATTTTTATCTGCGAAGACGGAAGCCTGAATACTCCAATCTCCGGAGGAAGAGGGGCCGGGGGCGAGGCGAAGTATATCTGCGGTTCGGAAGTAGAAAAAATGTCCAAATCAAAATACAATACAGTAAACCCGGATGTACTGGTTGAAAAATACGGAGCCGACACATTCCGCATGTATGAAATGTTCCTCGGGCCGGTGGAAGCTAGCAAACCATGGGATACAAAAGGTATCGAAGGTGTACATCGTTTCTTAAGAAAACTCTGGCGTTTGTTCAATGATGAGTTAAAAGGAAAGATATGGAATGAAGAGAAAGCAACAGATGCAGAGTTGAAAATACTGCATAAAGCTATTAAAAAAATTGAAGAAGATACGGAGCGGTTCAGTTTTAATACGGCAGTAAGTTCCTTCATGATCTGTGTAAATGAATTGGCCGACGCAAAATGTTTTAAGAAGGAAATACTTGAAAAAATACTGATCCTTTTAACGCCTTATGCACCGCATATTGCAGAGGAACTCTGGAGCCAGTTGGGTAACAATGGTTCTGTGCTGGATGCAGCTTATCCCGTATTCGATGGTAAGTATCTTGTTGAAACAAGCAAGGATTACCCGGTTTCAGTAAATGGTAAACTGCGTACCAATATGAGTCTGCCCGTTGATATTCAGCAACAGGAAGTGGAAAAGCTGGTTGTAGAGAATGATGTTGTGCAGAAATGGCTGGAAGGCAAGGCGCCGAAGAAAATAATTTTTGTAAAAGGTAAGATGATCAACGTGGTGATCTAAAAAAAGCTTTGTGTTTCTTAGTGTCTTTGTGTCTCCGTGGTATTTGCCACAAAGCTGATAAGTCACAAAGCCCCACAAAGAAAGAAAAATGGCAACAGGTCAGCTTCATAGTATTCTTCAAAAATATGCAGGTGATCTTCATACCGTAGTAATTTTTGATCCAGCAGAAAATCGTATCGCTTCGATTGATCTTTCTAAAGATAGTCCTGGCTTTGATGAAACTGTTTTTACAGATACGGCGGTTTTTTCCGCATATATCCATCAGCAATTGATCTCCCAACAGGCAACATATCTCATCGGCGGTTACAATGAACACAGGGGTATGTACAGCCGGAGCGAATTGTTTGATAAGAATCTTTTGCCAACAGGTAATGAAATACCCGAACCTCGTTGCATTCACCTCGGTACCGATATCTGGTCGCCGGCGGGAACACCGGTATTCGCCCCGCTTAATGGAATCGTTCACAGTTTTGCATTCAATGATAACCATGGAGATTACGGCGCTACCATCATACTTGAGCACCAACTGGATGGCATGAAGTTCCACAGCTTGTATGGGCATCTGTCATTTTCCGATCTTGATTCTCTTGAGAAAGGAATGCCTATATCCCATGGGCAATGCTTTGCCCATTTCGGCAAGCCTGCAGAGAATGGAAACTGGCCACCGCACCTGCATTTCCAGCTTATCATCGATATGGAAAATTATGAAGGGGATTATCCCGGTGTATGTACCGCAAGGGATTCCCAGGCTTTTCTTCAGAACTGTCCCGAACCGGACCTTGTACTCCAACTGAACAGGTACATATAAAAAAAATGCAGTCTATATTACCGGGTAATCAACCCACAAGTACTTAAATCTGTGCAAATCTTTGCCAGTATTGAACTTTATAGATAAAAAATTGTCTTGCAATCGTAGGTAAAGCAGATTAAAAGCATAATTTTACACGATATTCAATCCACTAACAGCATGGAAATAAAACCAGGTCAGCTATTGCAGCACATCAATAGCCCTGATGATCTCAAGAAACTGGGTAAGGATCAGATGCTCCAGGTTTGCCAGGAGTTGAGACAATACATCATCGACGTAGTAAGTGTTCATGGCGGGCACTTTGGAGCCAGCCTTGGGGTAGTAGAATTAAGTGTGGCCCTTCATTATGTTTTCAACACACCTTACGATCAGCTCGTATGGGACGTAGGCCACCAGGCTTATGGCCATAAAATACTTACCGGCCGCCGCGATAATTTCATTACCAACAGGAAGTACAATGGTTTGAGTGGTTTCCCGAAAAGAAGTGAAAGCGTGTATGATACTTTCGGTGTTGGACACTCTTCAACATCTATTTCTGCCGCTTTGGGTATGGCGATGGCATCACATTATAAAGGTGAAACCGACAGGCAACACGTAGCCATCATAGGCGACGGAGCGATGACAGCCGGCCTCGCATTTGAAGCCATGAACCATGCCGGTATCGAGAAAAGTAATGTGCTCATCATTCTGAATGACAACTGCATGAGCATTGATCCTAACGTTGGTGCATTGAAAGAATATCTTACGGATATCACTACTTCGCATACTTATAATGACCTGCGTGACAATGTGTGGAAAGCACTCGGTAAACTTCCGGGAAAGAATTTCAGTCGCGATATGGCCAGTAAAGTAGAAGCTAGCCTGAAAGGTATCGTGAGTAAGAGCAGTAATCTATTCGAAGCTTTGAAACTTCGTTATTTCGGGCCGATTGATGGGCACAATATCACCAAGCTGATCGATACCCTGAACGACCTGAAAGATATTCCCGGTGCAAAACTGCTACACATCAAAACAGTCAAAGGAAAGGGTTATGAACTGGCAGAAAAAGACCAGACCAAATGGCATGCACCCGGCCTGTTCGATAAGGTTACCGGCGAGATCGTGAAAAAGAAATTCGATCTTCCTCAACCTCCGAAATACCAGGACGTATTTGGTCATACCATCATAGAACTGGCAGAACAGAATAAAACCATCATGGGAATAACACCGGCCATGCCGAGCGGTTCATCCTTAAAATTCATGATGGAACAAATGCCAGACCGTGCTTTTGACGTAGGTATCTGCGAACAGCATGCAGTTACATTGAGTGCCGGCCTGGCTACACAGGGCATGCGGGTGTTCTGTAATATCTATTCTTCCTTTATGCAAAGGGCTTACGATATGGTGATACATGATGTGGCTATTCAGAAATTGCCGGTTGTATTCTGCCTCGATAGGGCTGGCCTTGTAGGCGAAGACGGTCCAACACACCACGGCTGTTATGACATTGCTTACATGCGTTGTATCCCGAATATGATCGTGAGTTCTCCGATGAATGAAGCCGAATTGCGTAACCTCATGTATACGGCTCAACTGGAAAGCAATCAATATCCTTTTGTGATCCGTTATCCAAGAGGAGAAGGTGTGATGCCGGAATGGAAAACGAAGATGGAAGAGATCAAAGTGGGAACAGGAAGAAAACTGAAGGATGGAGAAGACATCGCCATCCTTACATTCGGGCATCCAGGAAACTTTGCTGCCGCGGCTATACGTGATGTAAAGTCTGAAGGCATTAATCCTGCACATTACGACATGCGCTTTGTAAAGCCATTAGATGAAGCCATGCTCCATGAGGTTTTTGGCAAATTCAATAAAGTAATTACGGTAGAAGACGGTACCGTTGTAGGCGGATTTGGTTCTGCCATACTTGAGTTCATGAACGAACATGGTTATAAGGCTGATGTGGGGGTTATGGGAATTCCCGACAGGCTGGTAGAGCACGGTACCCCGAAACAACTGTACGATGAGATCGGCATTGATGCTAATGGAATAGCAGGAGTGATCAGGGAAATGGCATCTGTGAAAATAAAAGCCAAAGCACTGGTTTAATACATGGAGACAAATATTTGATACAGCCGGCACAAGCCGGCTTTTTTTATGAGCAGGGTATAAGGTTTCTTTAACAGCACAAAAGAAATTTTATGGAAAGCCTTCCGTTATGCATCCAAAGGCAGTATACTTTCTATGCGCATCTTCCTGAAAATTCTTGCATTTCTATTCCTGCTGTTTACCTGCGTTACTGTATGCGGTTATTTTTTCTGGTACAAACCGAAATTCGATCATCATGTTTCATCGGCAGTTTTTAAAAAGAAGCCCGTTATCAATGAAACGGTTTATACCAGGCTAAAACAAAAAGCCCGACTGGCAGGAGCCTTCAATGAAATCAATGATTACGATACAGGTTATTGTTTCCTGGTAGATATGAAAATAGCATCCGGCAAGAATCGTTTCTTTGTTTACAACCTGCAAAAAGATTCAGTGGAAGCAGCAGGGTTGGTAACACATGGAAGTGGTTCTGATAAAGGCGCCGGTGATCTGTTTTTTTCCAATACAGCGAATAGCAACTGCACTTCTTTGGGAAAATACCGTATTGGCAACTCTTATGTTGGTAAGTTCGGACTGGCTTTTAAGTTATACGGACTCGATAGAACAAACAGCAATGCATTCAACCGTTTTGTTGTATTGCATTCGCACAGTTGTGTTCCTGAATCTGAAACAGACCCGTTCCCTATATGCAAAAGCTGGGGTTGCCCTACGGTTTCCCCAGCTTTTTTAAAAATCCTTAAAAAGTATATTGAAGAGGCAGACAAGCCAGTAACACTCTGGATCTATTATTAAGAAAGGTTCATAGGAACTTCTATAGCCAGCAGTTCTGAATCCTCTGAGGCTTTAACTTCAAAACTGTCTGTTTCAGAAATACCCACTGCATCTCTTGTATTAAAAACAGTTCCATTCACTTCAACCGAACCTTTTATCACAACCAGGTAAACGCCATTGCCTTTGAATGCATTTTCATAAGTAAGGCTGTTGCCGGAGCTCAAATTTGTAAGCGAGAAACGGGCATCCTGGTTTATCCATAAAGCATTGTCTTCTTCTCTTGGAGAAACAACAACCTGCCAACTGTCATTTCTTTCATTGATATCAAATTTCCTTTGATCATACCTCGGCGTTATATTCCTCTTTTTAGGAAACACCCAAACCTGGAAAAGTGTAACCGGGTCGGTAGCCGAAGCATTTGCTTCAGAGTGTGTGATGCCGGAACCGGCACTCATGATCTGTATATCGCCGGCCTGTATAACACCTTGTCCCCCTGTGTTATCCTTGTGCTTGAGAGCCCCCGTAAAAGGTATGGTTACAATCTCCATATTATCATGAGGGTGCGGGGGAAAAGCGCCGCCACCAGCGATGTAGTCATCATTCAGTACCCTCAGCATACCGAAATGAACTTTTTCAGGGTCATGATAATGAGAGAAACTGAAATAATAATTGGGTTTTAACCAGCCATAGTCGGCCGAGCCTCTTTCACCGGCCCTTTGTATCAACATTTTCATAATAGTAAATTTAATTGATGTTTAAACATCAAATATAGGGCCAGATATATTGCTGACATTATAGCATGAAGCTGGAAGCATTGAAATCAGCTACGATCATATCAGCTTCTTTCAATTCTTCAGAAGTTTGGGTAGTAGTGATGGCAATTACTTTCATGCCGGCATCTTTTGCCGACCTGATGCCAACGGCCGCATCTTCAAAAGCCAGGCAGTTGGCCGGGGCAATTTCAAGGAGGGAAGCAGCCTTCAGGTAAATTTCAGGATCAGGTTTTCCTTTTTTTATATGTGATGAATTCACAATCTCTTTGAAATATGGCCTGAGGGGAATATGCTCGAACATAAAATCAATATTGACCTGGATGCCTGATGTGGCGATCGCCATCGGGATATTTAGTCGATGCAATGAATCCAGTAAATCAAGCAACCCATCAACCGGTTTTATAAAGGGCCTGTATATCTCCCGGTATAAAGCTTCTTTCTCCATGGCATAAACCATGGCTTCTTCATCGGTCATCTTCCGGTTATAGATGTATTCAAGCGCATCCTTGTTGGTTCTGCCATTGATATTTTTACGATAAGCTTCTTCACTGATATCTATGCCCAGGTTTTCAAGATATATTTTCCATGTTTTAAGGTGGAAGGCATTGTTGTCGATCAAAGTTCCATCCAGGTCGAAAATGGCTGCTTTTACATCAAACATATTTACCAGCTTTTCAACCGTATTTGTATTGTTCATATTTTTCTGATGAATACTTGTAAGAAAAAAGGGTTGCAAACTTTCATTTACAACCCTTTCAATTAATTCAGGTGACCGAAATCTTCCTGCGTTAGCTGTACAAAATGATCTTCTTCCCGGTTCTCATTGTATTCAACAATGAAGTTGTTTCTGCCTTCACCGATCAGGATCTGCAGGTATTTCTGCTGAACAAGTTCCAGCATGTTGAGGAAGATGAATATGGCGTGAATACGGTCATTACATACTTCAAACATTTTTTCAAAAGAGATCGTTTTCTCCTTACTGCACACATCAAGTACATAATCGCGGATGCCTTCCATGGTGTAATTGTATCGCACCACGGTGTGTACGGGCTTGTTATTCTTTTCACGAAGACGATTGGCAACTTTTTCAAATGCCTTCATCAGTTTGAACAGGGTAACAGCCTGGATCTCGGTTCCTTCGCCGGCTTCTTCCCCTATTTTAGAAAGCTCTTTCTGCAGGTTTCCCCGCTTCAACATCAGCATACGGGTAGCTTCCATTTCAGCCATTTTAACCGAAGCCTCTTTGAACTTTTTATATTCAAGGATCTTGTCGATAAGTTCTTTTCGTGGATCGATCTCGTTGCCTTGTTCATCCAGCTCTTTGCGTGGCAACAACATTTTTGCTTTGATACGCATCAGCGTACTTACAAAAAGGATAAACTCACTACTGAGTTCAATATTCAGTTTTTCTGACTGGTGTATATGATCCAGGAAGTCGTTCGTGATCTTCGTGATCGGTATATTATATATATCCAGTTCATCTCTTTCAATGAAGAAAAGCAGGAGATCGAAAGGCCCCTGGAACTGGTCTAACTTGATCTGGTAATTCGGTGTATTTGCGTTCACGTATGCTGTTTTGTGAGGCGTCAAAGTTAACGGGTTTCAGTGTATGTAAAAACCCGGCCAAGCTCAAGTTATAAACACATAATCCAGCTAATGGAATGAAAAAAGCCCCGCCATGAGGCAGGGCCGTTGGTATTGATGTCTGTTGAATTATTTTTTACCGAAATTATAGGCAAAACCGATTCCCATCAGCTCCAGCCATTGTGGGGCAGGTCCTTTCGTAGGGTCAACATTTTTGGTGTCGTCATCATAGATCATGTCTACGTTCAAAGAAAAATTAATGTGTTTGGTTATGGAGGCTGTCAGCACATTAGACCAGAATACATCGATATTCTGTGGGTTCTTTTTATAATTCGAGAACAGGTCGAGCCTTGTTTTGAAAGTGAATTTTTCACCAATCTTTTTCATGTAATTGGCAGAAAGGAACGCACCGAATTCTGATTTTACATTTTTGCCTGAATCAAGCCCGAATTTGGGAGCAAGGATATCATCAGTTACAAATACATAGCGGGCGGTAATTGGCGAAATGAAAACGGAGAAGTTATCTTTCGGTTTATAGTCAACGCCCAATGATAAAAGCATATATGCCGGTGCAAAGAAATTAGAAATCACACTTGAGGTATCTTTTCCGGCTGCCGTTTTTGAATAAGCATAACCTTTCGCAAACTGAGTGCGAAGATTCAGCAAGGCAGCGGCATTCCAGTGCTTTGCAATTGCATAACCGTACTTGGATAAGAAATCAATACGATCACTGGCTTTGCGTGAACCGAGGCTGGTTGTGTTTACAATGCCATAAGCAAGATCAAGATTGTTATCCCAGGAATGTTTGTTCTTTTTATAAAAAGCGTAAAGGTTCAGGTATGCGTTTAATGAGAATGAAAATTTATCGCCACCCGCAGCCCAGTTGCTTTGAGAGCCCTGGTTGATGTTGAGGTTAAAGATGCCACCCGTTTTCCAGGTTTTTTGAGCCGTGTCTTTAGGGTCTTTGGCAATTGTTTTCTCGGATTCTTTTTTGAGATCTTTCACCGTTTGATCCTGTGCGTTAGCAAAAGAAAACAGAACCAGTAATAAGGAAAGTGATAAGGTTTTTTTCATGTTTAGTAGTTTGTGGTGATTAAAAAACGGCTGCAAAGTTAGCTGCAGCCGTTGATGTATAAAAATGATATTGCTCATTATTTTTTGAGCGAATCCCGTATTTCCATCAGCAATTGGTCGGTAGAAGATGGAGCGGGAGGAGGGGCTGCTTCTTCCTTCTTTTTTAAAGAATTCATCGCTTTGATAATCGAGAATAATACAAGTGCAATAACAACAAACTTAATAATGGCAGCTAAAAAGTTACCATATTTAACAGCATGCCATGATAATTGTCCAATATTTTCAGCTCCTGCGGCTTTTAGAGCTGGATTTAAAAGCAAAGGTGTAATAATATCATCAACGAGTGACGATACTATGGCGCCAAAGGCTCCACCGATGATCACAGCAACAGCAAGATCAACAATATTGCCTTTCATGGCAAAATCTTTAAATTCTTTGAGGAATCCCATAATGTAGAGTTTTAGGTTATAAGATAAGGTTAGAGCAGATAAATATACAGGAACTAAAAGATTATTTCAAACAAAAGCGCTGGAATAGTTAACATTGTTGGTATTTTTACGGCCTTTTTTTTAAAAAAATCAATAATTGTCAAATCATAAACTCATAAACTGGCTCATCTTTATTGCGCTTTCATTTATCTGGGGAAGTAGTTTTATTTTAATGAAAGAAGGACTGGTGGCGCTTACAGCTTACCAGGTGGCGTCCCTGCGGATCATTTTTTCCGGCCTGGTATTACTACCGGTGGCCATCAGGAGCTTTGGAAAGATACCAGCTAATAAAATATTTGTAACATTTATGTCGGGCACGTTGGGAAGCCTGCTGCCGGCCTACCTTTTCTGTATTGCAGAAGAGGAGATCGACAGCGCCCTGGCTGGAGTGCTCAATTCGCTCACGCCCATTTTTGTGATCATCATCGGGGCGCTTTTCTTCAAGGCAAGAACGCCTACCAATAAGGTGATCGGGATCATCATAGCATTCAGTGGCAGTGTATTGCTTTTTTTCTCTCAGCCGAATTTTTCAGAGAAGAGCAATTTCTTTTACATCCTGCTGGTGGTGATTGCTACCATCATGTATGGATTGAATGTAAACATGGTTCATCGTTATCTTAATCATATTCCCTCAATACAGATTGCATCCCTCGCACTGGGACTGAATGCAGTTCCTGCTTTGGTGGTGTTGTATTTCACCGGTTACTTCGATCTTGAGCTCAGCAATAAGGCAGTGATTTCTTCTACGGGCTTTTCTGCTTTACTTGGCATCGGGGGAACAGCTATAGCGTCTATAATTTTTTACATGCTGATCAAAAGAGCCGGCGCAGTATTTTCTTCCATGGTTACCTATGGCATCCCGGTTGTAGCTATAATGTGGGGAATCATCTACGGAGAACAGGTTGGCTGGAAACAGGTGTTAAGCCTTGCGGTTATTCTTGGCGGCGTGTATGTGGCGAATTTGAAGTTTAAGAAGGAGATGTGATAATTTGGAGAGGAGTCAATTTGAAAATTATCCTTGTGTTATTCTGTGCCTTGGCCCCTTCGTGGTAAAATTTCTTTATTCAAAATTCCTTGTTCGATATTACCTGATCTGTTGTGAGGAAGTTTGAAAGGTATGACTTAGCTGATTTTTTTTAATCCTCACGTCTTCATATTTCCATATTATTTAAAAAACCTGATATTATTCTCCTCCCCATCAATCAGCGCTTTTGAACCCAGTATTTCAGCTCCTTTTGGGTTGTAAAAATGAAGCAGGAGCGTATCTCCCTTTTTGGTATACCTGCCGGGGTAGCTGCTGTTCTTTACGCTGTCGAACAATTGCCGGTAGAATTCAAAAAAGTTGTTTTCCCGGATCACGAAATAGGCATCGTTCATGTCGGCCACGGATTTATAGCTCACAAGTATGGCTGATGCATCAAAAAGGGCTTTGTCTTGACTGAAATTATGCCCGGCGCTGCACGAAAAGAGGATAAAAGCAAGGAAAAATAAGGGTTTCTTCATGTTCACAGGGATTGAAAGCCTGTTGCGGCAAAACTAAGGTTAAATCGGCATCAAAAAAGGGTTGAACAGGGATTTGCTGTTGAACGGAGCGTCGCCACTGCGGGCCAACCAGGGAACTGCTGCCGGACTCAAAAAAACATCTTTCCCGATTTTTTTTTACATCCCCCAAGCCTTACCTTTGCGCCCTGAAATAATAAGTAATCAATTTTAAATACTTTTTATGGCCAATACTGGTAAAGTAAAATCGATCATCGGCGCCGTTGTTGACGTGCAGTTCAACAGCGATTCCAAACTCCCTGAAATCCTCAACGCCCTTGAAGTTAAGCGTGATACCGGCGAAACCCTTGTGCTTGAAGTTCAGCAGCACCTTGGTGAAGACAGTGTACGTACTATTGCGATGGACGGAACGGAAGGCCTGGTAAGGGGAATGGCCGTGGTTGATACCGGTAAGCCGATTGCCATGCCGGTGGGTGAAGGCATCAAAGGCCGCCTTTTTAATGTTACAGGCGATGCGATCGATGGTTTGCCACAGGTAAGCAAAGCAAATGGCCGCCCGATCCACGCCCAGCCGCCATTATTTGAAGATCTCAGTACAGCTACAGAGGTTCTTTTCACTGGTATCAAGGTTATCGACCTGATTGAGCCTTATGCAAAAGGTGGTAAGATTGGTTTGTTCGGCGGAGCCGGTGTGGGTAAAACAGTATTGATCCAGGAATTGATCAACAACATTGCGAAAGCATATAGTGGTTTGTCGGTGTTTGCAGGTGTGGGTGAAAGGACACGTGAAGGTAATGACCTGATGCGTGAGATGATTGAAGCCGGTATCATGAACTATGGCGACAAATTTAAACATAGTATGGAAGAAGGCGGATGGGATCTGAGTGCTGTGAACCTGGAAGGCCTGAAAGAATCAAAAGCTACCTTCGTGTTCGGCCAGATGAACGAACCGCCTGGTGCCCGTGCCCGTGTGGCTTTGAGCGGTCTCACTGTAGCGGAATATTTCCGTGATGGAGATGGAGAAGGACAGGGAAAGGATATCCTTTTCTTCGTTGATAATATCTTCCGTTTCACACAGGCCGGTTCTGAAGTGTCTGCGTTGCTGGGTCGTATGCCATCAGCGGTGGGATACCAGCCAACACTGGCAACAGAAATGGGATTGATGCAGGAGCGTATCACTTCAACCAAGAACGGTTCAATTACTTCTGTACAGGCGGTTTACGTACCTGCGGATGACTTGACCGATCCGGCGCCGGCAACAACATTTGCCCACCTTGATGCCACAACGGTATTGAGTCGTAAGATCGCTGACCTTGGTATCTATCCTGCGGTGGATCCACTGGATTCAACTTCAAGGATCCTTACTCCTGCTATTGTAGGAGATGAACATTACAATTGCGCCAACAGGGTTAAGCTGATCCTGCAACGTTATAAAGAATTACAGGATATCATTGCGATCCTTGGTCTGGATGAATTGAGTGATGAAGATAAAATGGTTGTATCAAGGGCACGTAAAGTACAGCGTTTCCTTAGTCAGCCGTTCTTCGTGGCAGAACAATTCACCGGTTTGAAAGGTGTACTGGTACCGATTGAAGAAACGATTCGTGGTTTCAATGCGATCATGGATGGTGAAGTGGATGAATATCCTGAAGCAGCATTCAACCTCGTAGGTACACTGGATGATGCTATTGAAAAAGGTAAGAAACTGATGGCAGCCGCACAAGCTTAATTAATTTGATAATTGATCAATTTGGTGATTTGATGATTGTATTCAACATCTGATTTCCAAATCATCAAATCATCAAATCATCAAATTGTTTTTATGACATTAGAGATATTAACACCAGATCAGAAAATTTTCAGCGGCGATGTTTATGGCGTTCAGCTCCCTGGCATCAGCGGTTTGTTTGAAGTGCTCGACAGGCATGCTCCATTGGTAAGCGCCCTGAAAGCCGGAAGCCTGAAAATTCTGAAGGATAAAACCAATACAGTTTCATATACGATCCAGAGTGGATTTGTTGAGGTGCTGAATAACAAAACAACGGTGCTGGTGGAAGCAGCTACAGAAAAATAAGTAGTTACTATTAAAATATTAAAAGCCCATTCGAAAGGAGTGGGCTTTTTAATTTGTGTAATTCTTGCCGAAAATACTCTTTCACCTAAAACTGTTTCTTCACCTGTACAAAACTCCAGGCTGTAAATGGAAGCAAAATAAAACAGAGCAGCCACCAATAACTTCCAAGTAAATAATAAACCAGCGAAGAGGCCAATAGAAGATAGATCGGGTATAAAAGAAAAAGCAGTCCAACCATTACCGAATCATAGTGATCGTTGTGAAGAGCTCTTTTTACAGATAGTCTCCTGATCGGCAAATACAATGGAGCATGCAACAGGTAGCCGGTAAAAGCAGGTATCGAAAGCAATACTTTTTTAGCCGAAGACTGGAAAATATGAAATTTTTTTTCAATGGTATTCCTGTCATGCTTTTCTGCAGTAAACACCAGGCCTTGTAAAGAATACCTGAGCTTATCATTGAAGTCGTTCACTTTTTTTCCGAATACATCTTCTGCATTTATTTCCTTTTCAGTAATGATGTTTCCGAAATTCAGCTCTACATTTTTGCCAAAACTGGTGAATGACTGGTAATTGATGCCCAGTGGAACGATCTCAAGCGGAATACCTTCCTGCCAGCTGCTTAAAGCCAGCCGGGCTGTTCCTTTTTTGAGCGGGCGCAGCTTCCATTCATTGATACAGCGTCCTTCGCTGAATATGAGAACGATGCAGTTTTCCTTGAAGAGTTTTCGGCAACTCTCAAATGTTTCGTAATTGTTTTCCAGGTTTTCGTTGCCTTCACTGATGCGGTAAACGGGAAACATATTCAACGACATAAGCAGTTTCCTGTAAAATGGTTTGGTGAAAGCATCGCCCCTGGCCAGGGAATAAACAGGTTTCTTGAATAAAGTAGATACTATGATGGCATCCAGAAAAGAGTTTGGGTGATTTGCTGCAATCAGTAGCGGGCCGGGGTGAGAGAGTAGTTTCTTGTTATTGATACGCAGGTTCCTGCAATAGATCCACAGCGCAAATTGTGCCGGTATATAAAGCAGTCGGTACAGCAAGTGAAAAGATTAATTTAACTGGGGGTCAATGGGGTAATTGATAAGCATTTCGTATTTGCCGCCAAGGTGCTTGAGGCTTTCTTTCCATATATCATCAATATCTGTGTCAAATACAATTTTGCGTGTAGACGAAACAGTGAGCCAGCTCTTCTCGGTAAGTTCCTGTGCCAGTTGTTCTTTCTCCCAGCCGCTGTAACCAATAAAAAATTTTATTTTATTACGGTCGATCCGGTTGTTTTTCAGCAGTTCTTTCACAGTTTCAAAGTCGCCACCCCAGTATATTTCATCGGAAACCTGGTAGCATTCGGGGATAAGGTCGGGGTATTGATGAAGATAATGAATTGTGTCAGTCTGAACCGGTCCTCCATAATATACAGGCATTTCTATTCCTTCCAGTCCGTTAATGAGTTCATCGAGTGTCTGTTCAAACATCTTATTCAGTACAAAGCCAAAACTCCCCTCATCAGAATGGCGGCACAGGTACACTACGGTACGCATGAAATTCGGATCTTTTAGAAAAGGATCGGCAATAAGTAATATGTTTTCAGCCGGTTCAATCATGTTTCTAAAGTAAGATATTATTGCAGAAATAAATCAAAAAACATTCGCCCGGTTCTTTGTAAACCTTAGTTAAATTTAATGTGCGGCATTCTGATTATATTTATAACCATATTTGTGTTTTACTTTTGCGGTTGCAATATTGCCGGGGTTATCAGCAGTTATGAAAAGAATTTTCCCTATCATTACCATTTTGATTTTGCTTTCATTGCTGGGATTGATATTTTTTCAATTCCTGTGGTTGAAGAGTGCTAAAGAGGTAAAGGAGCAGCAGTTGATAGATAATATCAACAGGGCTACCAATGAAGCTGCAGAAAAACTCATGCAGGATAAACGTTTTCCCACCATGCCCGGGAAAAACTCAAACATTCTTTTTCCCAACGATAAATTGCAGCGGGAATTTTACCGGCCTTCCGTTTTGCAACGCTATTCTAAAGAAGAGATTGCTGATATTATACGCCAGTCGCTTGATCGTAATAACCTGAAAGATGCTCCCTTTGAGTTTGCTGTTACACAGAATTCAATTACGGGAGACGAGATTCAGACCGAGAATTTTTTTAAGTATTATATAGATACAGTCAATAATACGCACCACATCATACCACTCATTGCTCCAAGCGGAAGCAACCTTGAAAACCTTGCCAGGGAAGAGTTTCTAGTAATCATTGTGCCTCATCAACGAAGTATCATTCTCAAGGAGATCACGTGGTTCATACTGGGAGCGATCTTTTTTACGCTGATCATAACAACTGCATTTTTTCTTACAATAAGAACCCTGTTGCGTCAGAAAAAACTGAGCGAAATCAAATCTGATTTCATCAATAATATGACGCACGAATTCAAAACGCCATTGGCAACCATTTCACTTGCGGTAGATGCCCTGAAGAATGAAAAAGTAATTGCTGATAAAGAGAAAGCAAACTATTTCACTGCTGTTATCAAAGAAGAGAACAGGCGTATGAATAAGCAGGTTGAAACGATCCTGCAGGCAGCTTTGCTTGATAAACAGGAGGTGCAGCTAAACCTGAAAAAACTTTCTGCTCATACAATGATCAGGAGTGCACTTAATAATATTGAACTGCCTGTTCAGGAGAAGCAGGGCATCCTTGAAGTTCACCTCGATGCTCAGCACGACATGATCATGGCTGATGAAGTTCATTTTACAAACCTGGTGAATAACCTGCTTGATAATGCTGTAAAATATTCTAAGGAGTCACTTGTTATCAAACTGCAGACCAGCAATGCAGGCGATGCCATCAAAATAAAGATAGAAGACAATGGTATCGGCATGAATAAGGAAACCCTGAACCGCATTTTCGAGAAATTCTTCCGTGCCCATACGGGTAATATCCATAACGTAAAAGGTTTTGGTCTTGGGTTGAGTTATGTGAAGACCATGGTTGAAGCCCACAAAGGATCCATAAAAGCTGAAAGTACCCTGGGAAAAGGTACCATATTCCATATCTCCATTCCGTTAGCAAAATGATGCTTATCCACATTAATTCACTGCAATTCACACCTATTTCACACTCAAAGGTCAATAACCCGTCAGTTTGTCCCCTCAAACCCTCGCCCTAACTGCTTCATATATATGTGAAAAAAAAGATTTCGCTAAAAATGTGTCTGAAAGTGGGAAAATGTGTTATTTTGTGTTGATTAATTGCAGAATAGCACAAAAATCCCCCTGAATGATCGGGTTTATTGGCGAATACGAATCAACAATTGATGCCAAAGGGCGCTTTCTACTTCCGGCCGGCTTTAAAAAGCAGCTTCCGGAGCAGGAAAGTCATGTCTTTGTGCTCAACCGGGGGTTCGAAAAATGCCTCACGTTATACCCGATTCAAAGTTGGGATCCCATCTACAAAAAAATCAGCGAACTGAATGATTTTGACCCTAAAGTGAGGGAATTCAGGCGTTATTTTTTGAACGGAGCTGTACAGATCGAACTTGATTCAGCAGGCAGGATCCTTTTGCCCAAAAACCTGCTTGACCATGCTTCGCTCGGGAAAGACATTGTGCTGGTTTCTGCAATCAACAAAATTGAAATCTGGGACAAGAATAAATACCAGCAGTTCTTTGATTCCTTCTCATCAGAATCATTCAGCAACCTTGCCAATGAAGTGATGAATAAAAAGGATGACCGCCTGATGGGCTGATAAGTTATGGCCGACCAACATCAAATAGACGACAGTCGGGCTTCAGCCGGGGATCAATACCATGTTCCGGTGCTTCTTTCAGAAGTGATCAATGGACTGGAGATAAAACCAGGCGGCACATATGTGGATTGCACATTTGGCGGTGGAGGACACAGCAGGGCGATACTTGAAAAGCTTAACAGCGAAGGAAGATTGATCGTGTTCGACCAGGATGCTGAAGCAAAACAAAACCTGCCGGATGACGAACGGGTGACATTCGTGCAACAGAATTTCCGGCATCTCCAGCGTTTCCTGAGGGTGAACAGGAGTCCGAAAGTAGATGGTATACTGGCAGATCTCGGCGTTTCAAGTCACCAGTTTGATGAAGCAGCAAGAGGGTTCTCAACAAGATTTGATGCAGCCCTCGACATGAGGATGGACACACGCAACAGTGCCACAGCTGCAACAGTAATTGAAAAATACAGCGAAGCGCAACTGCACAAGCTGTTTGAAAGATACGGAGAGGTAACCAATGCCAAAACCCTGGCAAGAACGATTGTTTCGCAGAGAGTCATAGCTCCGGTTAAAACAATCAGCCAGTTAAAACAGGCTTTGCAGCCAATCGTAAAAGGAAACCCAAACAAATATTTTGCCCAGGTATTCCAGGCCTTGCGGATAGAAGTGAATGAGGAAATGGAAGTGCTGAAAGAGATGCTGCAGCAATCAACCGAAGTATTAAAAACCGGCGGAAGAATTGCCATCATCACTTTCCACTCGCTGGAAGACCGGGTTGTAAAGAACTTTTTTAAAAAGGGTTCTTTTGATGAAACGGAAGATGATGATGTGTTCGGAAGAAAGCATGAATCACCCTTCAACATCATAACAAAGAAACCGATCGTTGCAGGAGCAGATGAACTCAAAAGAAATCCAAGGTCCAGGAGCGCCAAACTGAGGATCGCTTCTAAAAAGTAAAACAAACAATGAGTGAAGAAAAGGTAAATAAAAGCCAGCCGGCAAATAGCAAATCCGACTGGAAGAAATTTTTCAATTACCGTTTCCTCGTAAAGAATATCCCTTTCTTCCTTTTCCTGTCGGCCCTGGCTGTTGCATATATCTACAATGGTCACTATGCCGATAAACTGGTAAGAAAGATCGCAACCAGTGAGAAAAACATTAAAGAACTGGAATATGAATATAAATCGATCAAAAGCGAAGTGATATTCAGAAGCAAGGCGAGTGAATTGGTAAAAGCAGTAGAACCTCTGGGATTACGGGAACTTAAAAAGCCACCCGTTCAGTTAACAGACAGTACCAGGTAAGTTTAAAGAAAGAAAAACCAAATAATACTACGGTTGGCGTGGAAGTAAAAAAAGACATATTGTGGAGGGTGTACCTATGCTTCCTGGGCATCATATTACTGGGGGTGATGGTTTTGGGAAGGGCTGTATACATTCAGCAGGTACAGGGAAAATATTGGGTAGGTATGGGCGACAGCCTTCATTTAAAATACCAGCCCATTGAGGCCGAGCGGGGAACCATTTACAGTGAAGATGGAAACATGTTGAGTACATCGGTTCCCATTTTTGATATCTATGTTGATTTCATGGCTGATGGATTGAGGGAAAAAGCTGGCAAACGATTTAAAGACAATATTGATTCGCTGAGCATTTGCATGGCTGATCTTTTTAAAGATAAAACGGCTGCAGAATACAAAAAACAATTACAACTGGCTTATAACAATAAAGAGCGCTATTATTTATTGAAAAGGAAAATCTCATTCGACGAATTCAAACAGTTCCGCAATTTCCCGCTGGTAAGACAGGGGAGAAATAAAAGCGGTATCATCGTCGACCCCAGGGATAAGCGCATCAATCCTTACGTATTACTGGCAAACAGGACCGTTGGGCTGTCAAGAGATGATTCTTCCAAAAATGTTGGTCTGGAACGTACTTACGACAGTTTGCTCCGTGGTACAACCGGTCAACGCCTGATGCGTTATGCTGCCGGTGCATATATGCCGGTAGAAGGCGCTGAAGTTGATCCGGTGAACGGAAGTAATATTATTTCAACCATCGACACATACATGCAGGACGTGGCAGAGAATGCATTGATGAAAATGCTCGTTGATAACAATTCCATTCACGGAACTGCCATCGTAATGGAAACAGCTACTGGCAAAATAAAAGCAATCGCTAACCTCGGGCAGCAAAAAAATCCTGATGGATCGGTAAAAAAAGACAAGGATGGTAACAGCGTGTACGATGAAGATCTTAACTATGGTATTGGTAAACGTACTGAACCGGGTTCCATCTTCAAACTGGCAACACTGATCAGCCTGCTGGAAGACAAGTATGTTGATAAGAATTCAATTGTGGATTGTGAAGGCGGCGCCAAATACTTTTATGGCCTGCGGATAAAAGATTCACACCTGGGTGCCGGACAAATCACCGTAAAAGATGCTTTCCTGCGAAGCAGTAATGTGGCGTTTGCAAAACTGGCCGATCAGTATTATCACAACCAGCCCGAGAAGTTTACTGAACATCTTCACAAACTCAGGCTTGACCTGCCAACGGGTGTAGACATAACTGCATCATCAGGCAATCCCATCATCTATAAACCCAGTAGCAAATACTGGCACGCAACATCCATTCCCTATATGGCACATGGGTATGGTGAACTCGTAACACCATTACACATGCTCATGGTATACAATGCTGTTGCAAATAATGGCAGGATGATGAGGCCTTACCTGGTTAGTGCCATCGAAGATTATGGCGTTGTTGTAAAGCAGGTTCAGCCACAGGTATTGGAAGAGAAGATATGCAGCGCTGAAACACTTGTTCAACTGAAGGAATGCCTGAAAGCTGTTGTAGACAGTACTCATGGTACAGGCCACAAAGTTTTGTTCGATAGTGTGTACTCTATTTCCGGTAAAACAGGAACAGCAGTAACGGCATTGAACAATAAAGGTTATAACAAAGGAAATAAAATATACCAGGCTTCCTTTATCGGTTATTTCCCTTCCGAGAATCCGAAATACACCATGGCAGTGGTAATACAGAACAGTAACGAATCAAAACTGATTTACGGAGCCGATGTGTCTGGACGTGTATTTAAAGAGATCAGTGATCGTATTTACAATCATTACCTGAGCAAGGCATCTCTTGATCTGCCTAAAATACCTGATACACTGGCTTATAATTATTACGGGAACAGGAATGATATGCAGTCCATATTCAAATATCTGGATATGACTTCAATTGATTCATCCAATTCCGGATACTGGCGTACACTGAAGATGCAGTACAATGCTGCCATGCTGAAAATGCAGGTGACCGACAGTACAAAGATCACCTACATAACATCGGATAATATAACACCAAATGTTTCCGGTATGGGATTGAAAGATGCGGTTTACCTCCTCGAAAACAAGGGGTTTGTAACATCAGTATCAGGGAGGGGAAGGGTGATCAACCAGAGCATAGCACCCGGCCAGTTATTTAAAAAAGGCCAGCGGATAGTCCTGGTGCTTAATTGAGAAAGCATGTTGAACGACATACTATATAAAGTAAACATCAAATCTGTTAATGGAAGCACTTCTGTAGAAGTGAAAGACCTGCAAACGGATTCCCGCAAAATTACTGCGGGCAGTTGCTTTATTGCGTTGGTAGGAACAACTGTTGACGGTCACCAGTTCATTGACAAGGCGGTAGAAGATGGGGCTGTTGCCATCATCTGCGAAACCATGCCACTGCAAATGAAAGAAGGTATCACCTATGTACAGGTTGAAAATTCTGCTGCTGCAGCCGGTTACATGAGCCATAATTTTTATGGCGAACCAAGTAGTAAACTCAAGCTGGTTGGCGTAACAGGAACAAATGGCAAAACAACAGTAGCAACACTGCTTCGGAACCTGTTCACTTCGCTTGGCTATACCTGTGGTTTGATCAGTACGGTTCAGAACCAGGTTGGCAACAGGGTTATTGAAGCTACCCATACAACACCGGATGCCATCAGCCTGAATAAACTGTTAAGGGAAATGCTGGATGAAGGCTGCGAATATGTTTTCATGGAATGCAGCAGTCATGCTATTCAGCAGCATCGCATCACAGGCTTATTGTTTACCGGTGCCATCTTTACCAATATTACCCACGATCACCTGGATTATCATAAAACTTTTGAGGAATACATCAGGGTAAAAAAATCATGGTTCGATGCTTTGCCCCGGTCAGCTTTCGCCATCAGCAATGCCGATGATAAAAGAGGAACAGTGATGCTGCAGAATACAGCAGCAAAAAAATATTTCTACAGCCTTAAAACAATGGCTGATTTTAAAGGAAAGATCCTTGATAACAGTTTAAGTGGATTACATCTTGCCATCAATGAAACAGATGTTCATTTTAAAATGATCGGTGAGTTCAACGCCTACAACCTGCTGGCTGTTTTTGGTACGGCAGTTTGCCTGGGGCAGGATAAGACCACTGTATTGCAGGTGCTGAGTGGTTTGTCGGGAGCTGAAGGAAGATTTGATTATATACTCAGCGCCAATAAACATATTGTAGGCATAGTTGACTATGCTCATACGCCGGATGCGCTGCTTAATGTACTTGCCACGATTAAAAATCTCAGGCATGGAAATGAACAGGTAATTACAGTTGTTGGTTGCGGCGGGAACAGGGATAAAACCAAACGCCCCGTTATGGCAGAAGTAGCCTGTGAATACAGCGACAGGGTGATCTTCACTTCCGATAATCCAAGAAATGAAGATCCAATGGAAATCCTCAAAGAAATGGAGGCGGGCGTAAACATTGCGGCGAGGAAGAAATACATCACCATAGCCGACAGGAAGGAAGCGATTAAAACGGCAGTGAGTTTGAGTGACAAAGAAGATATAGTGCTTGTAGCTGGAAAAGGTCATGAAAAATACCAGGAGATCAAAGGTGTGAAGCATGATTTTGATGACAAGAAGGTGTTGAGGGAAATGTTCGAATTGCTGGAAAAATAAATTAAACAATAAGCTGGCGTCCCCGGCTGCGTAACCAATATGTTGTATCATTTTTTTGATTGGCTCACAAAAGAAAACTTCCATTTCTCTGGGAGCGCTCTTTTCAGGTTCATCTCGTTCAGGGTTATCCTGGCGTTGATGCTCTCGCTGATCATTACAACAGTTTATGGAAAACGCCTGATCCGCCTATTGCAGAAAAAGCAGTTGGGTGAAACAGTAAGGGATCTTGGCCTGGCAGGTGAGCAGCAGAAAAAAGGAACACCAACAATGGGGGGTATCATCCTGATCCTGGCCATCATCATACCAACTCTGTTGCTGGCAGATCTCAACAAAGTATACATCAGGCTTATGTTGCTCTGTACGGTTTGGTTGGGAGCCATCGGTTTTATTGATGATTATCTCAAAATAAAAGCGAAACGCATCGCCAAAGAAAAAGGAATTGATTATAAGAAAACAGATGCGGATGGTTTGGCGGGGAGGTTTAAAATTTTCGGACAGGTGATGCTGGGGATCATCGTTGGGGCAACACTGTACTTTACAAAAAGCGTGGTTGTAGAAAGAGAGGTTTATAATCCTGACCTGGAATTTGTGAAATCACATTTGAACCGTGGTGAGAAACTGATGAGTGATTCTTTTCATGTGGTAAGGCTTGATGGAAAAGAGCACCTGTTTGTAAAAGTTAAAACACCGATCACAACCATACCCTTTGTAAAGAACCATGAATTCAATTATGCAAAACTGCTGCCCAAAGCGATGGAAGGATTCACCTATATCCTGTATATCATCATTGTGATACTCATTGTAACGGCAGTAAGCAATGGTGCAAACATAACAGACGGGCTGGATGGATTGGCAACAGGAGTAAGTGCGGTGATCGGTATCTGCCTCGGCATATTCGCTTACCTGAGTGGTAATATAAAACTGGCAGAGTATCTCAATATTATGTACATACCGAATATCGGGGAGTTGTCCATATTCATTGCAGCATTTGTAGGAGCCTGTATCGGTTTTCTCTGGTACAATGCTTACCCTGCGCAAGTGTTTATGGGAGATACGGGAAGCCTGGCACTTGGTGGTATCATAGCAGCGCTGGCAATCATTGTGAGGAAAGAATTACTGATACCGATATTCTGTTTCATTTTCCTCGTGGAAAACCTGAGCGTGGTGATACAGGTGAGCTATTTCAAATACACGAAGAAAAAATATGGTGAAGGGAGAAGGGTGTTCCTGATGAGTCCGCTTCATCATCATTATCAAAAGTTAGGTTATCATGAGAGTAAGATAGCAGTGCGGTTCTGGATCATAACAATATTGTGTGTGGCGCTGGCAATCGGCACACTCAAATTAAGGTAAGAAGTAGAGAAGAAGTTTGCCTGCTCATGCAGGTCTTGGTTCTTTCGTTCATATACAGCTTTACCTGTGAAATTGCCCGACCTGTTAAATTCTATGCTGTTGAAAAACCAATTTTATCCTGAATGCACAACAGTATTCTTGCCAGGAAAATTTGTCCTGTAAAAGTCAATACTATTGAAGAACCACTTTTTGAGTTAAACGGATTTAATAAAGATACCTGTTAAATTCTATGCTCTTGAAGAACCACTTTTAATAAAATCCTGCGGTATTGAAACCAGGAAGATGTTGTCCTGTAAATATCAATACTATTGAAGAACCACTTTTTAGCTAACGGGAACACCAGCTATCCCTGTTAAATTCTATGCTGTTGAAAAACCAATTTTTATCTGAATGTGCAGGTAGAGCATGCAAAAAAGGATAGTCATATTAGGAGCAGGGGAAAGCGGCATTGGCGCCGCCCTACTGGCAAATAAAAAAGGCTATGATGTTTTTGTGAGCGATGGCGGAATGATCGCCGAAAAGTACCGGGCAGAACTGTCGGAAGCCAACATAGCTTTCGAAGAGTCAGGTCACACCGAAGCGAAGATCTTGAATGCCTCGGAAGTGATCAAAAGCCCGGGGATACCGGAAAAGGCTTCGATCATGAAAAAGATCAGGGCGCAGAAGATCCCGGTGATCAGTGAGATCGAATTCGCATTCAGGTTTATCGGTAACAGTAAAGTGATCGCGATTACCGGGAGTAATGGTAAAACCACCACCACTTCCCTCATCTATCACATCTGCAAACACGCCGGTAAAGATTGTGCTTTGGTCGGAAATATCGGTTACTCATTTGCAAAACAAGTGGCAGAAGATCCGAAGCAATTGTATGTAGCCGAAATAAGTTCTTTTCAACTGGATGATATCATCACATTCAGGCCTGACGTTGCCGTGCTAACTAATATAACGGAAGATCACCTCGACCGTTACGATTACAAGATCGAAAATTATGCACACAGCAAATTCAGGATAGCAGAAAACCAGGTTGAAAATGATGTTTTCATTTACAACCTCGATGATGAAATGACTATGAAATACCTGACTCATTATCCCATTAAATCAAGCCAAGCCCCCATTACCATGAACAAAGAACTGCCACAAGGAGCTTACCTGACCAATGCACAGATGCACCTCAAATGGAAAGCTGAAGAAATGCGCATGAGCGTAGAGGATTTTACTATTAAAGGAAAACACAATCAATACAACAGTATGGCTGCAAGTATGGCTGCAACAGCCGTTGACATAAGAAAAGAAAAGATCAGGGAAGCGCTTCAGACATTTGAAAGCCTGGAACACCGCATGGAACATGTGGCTACGATCAAAGGAGTTGAATTTATCAATGACAGTAAAGCAACCAATATAAACAGCACCTGGTATGCACTCGAAAGTATGACCAAACCCGTGATCCTTATCCTGGGTGGTGTTGATAAAGGCAATGACTATAACCTGCTTACAGACCTGGTTAAGGAAAAAGTGAAGGCGATAGTGTGCATGGGGACTGATAACAGGAAGATACACGAGGCATTTGGCGACATTGTTTCGCTGATGCTGAATACAACCAATGCAGATGAAGCCGTTCAGGCAGCTTTTCATTTTGCCAATAAGGGTGATGTGGTTTTGCTGAGTCCGGCCTGCGCCAGCTTCGACCTCTTCAAGAACTATGAAGACAGGGGAAAGCAATTCAAACAGGCAGTAAAGAATTTATAAACGAACTGAGACACTTCGATGTCGGAAAATATAAACATACGGTCAATACTTACACCCTCATTCAGTAACATGGGTGATAACCTCGTGAGTAAAACACGCGGGGATAAGTTTATATGGGCTCTCGTGATCATATTAACACTGGCCAGCCTGTTGCTGGTGTACAGCAGTACCGGTTCACTGGCCTACCGTATGAGCAAGAGTACAGAGAGTTATCTTTTTAAACAGTTTGCTTTTATTATACTTGGTTTGATCATCATCTACTTTGCACACCGTATTAATTATGCTGTGTACTCAAGGGTGGCATTGATCTTATTCCTTGCTTCCATACCGCTCCTGCTTTACACCTTGTTGTTTGGTGTGCAGCTGAATGCGGGAAGTCGCTGGATCAAACTACCGGTAATCAACATGACGTTCCAGACATCTGACCTGGCCAAGCTTGCCCTGTTCATGTATATGAGCCGGCAGCTCAGCCGCAAACAGAATGTGATCAAAGATTTCAAAAAAGGTTTTCTGCCGATCATTGTTCCGGTTGCAATCATCTGCCTGTTGGTGGCGCCGGCAAACCTGTCTACTTCATTGCTGATATTTGGTACAAGCCTGATGATCATGTTCATCGGAAGGGTAAGTACAAAACATATTTTATATACGCTTGGCATTGCAGCTATCCCGATCGTATTGTTGTTATCACTCGCAGTGGCAACTTATGATTCCAAAACAGGGGAAACAAAAAAATTACCTGCTGTGCTTGCTGCAGGTCGTATTCCCACATGGATCAGCAGGATCCAGACTTTTGTTTACAGTAAGAAAGAAGATGACAATGAAAAATCTTACCAGATAAACCAGGCCAAGATCGCTATTGCGAATGGTGGCTGGCTGGGACGTGGGCCGGGGAATAGCCTGCAAAGAAACTTTTTGCCGCACAGCTATAGTGATTTCATTTATGCCATCATCATAGAAGAGTATGGCTTACTGGGAGCTGCGGTAATTCTTGGCATCTACCTGCTTTTCCTTTTCAGGTGTATCAGGCTTTACCAAAAATGTCCTTATGCTTTTGGAGCCTTCCTCGCATTGGCGCTCAGTTTTACGTTGGTGATCCAGGCGATCGCCAATATGGGAGTAAATGTAAACCTGTTTCCGAATACAGGGGTTACGCTTCCGCTGGTAAGTATGGGTGGAAGTAGTTTTCTGTTTACCTGCCTGGCGATTGGCATCATATTGAGTGTTGCAAGAAATGTGGAGCAACAGGAAGGCAAACTGAAGCCTGTTCCTGTACAGGAAACAAATGCAGAAACAGAAGAAGAGGAGGTTGCAGAATAAATGAGTGCTATGAATAGAAACGGTGATAGCGGATCTGCAGCAAAGGTCATTATTGCAGGAGGTGGAACAGGCGGGCATATTTTTCCTGCTATTGCCATTGCCAATGCAATAAAAAAGCAGGCGCCCGGTACAGTCTTTTTATTCGTAGGCGCTGCAGGGAAAATGGAAATGGAAAAAGTTCCGCAGGCTGGATATGAAATTGTAGGGTTAACGATAGCGGGTTTCAACAGAAGTTCTTTGATAAAAAATATAAGCCTTCCTTTTAAACTGGTTAAGAGTTTTTTCCAGGTTGCAGGGATCGTGAAAAATTTTAAACCAGATGCTGTAATTGGTGTTGGTGGCTATTCCAGTTTCCCAGTGCTGCGGTATGCACAATCGAAAGGAATACCAACATTCATACACGAAAGCAATTCGTTTGCCGGTAAAGCAAACATCATGCTCGGCAAAAAGGCTACAAGAATTTTCACGGCATCAGATGGCATGGAAAAATTTTTCCCCGCCTCAAAGATCATGGTCAGCGGTAACCCAGTAAGGCAGTCGATCATCAGCCATTCAATCACCAAAGAACAGGCCTTGCGTTATTTCGGATTGGATACCACAAAGAAAACAGTGCTGAGCATCGGCGGAAGCCTTGGGGCCAAAAATATCAATGAAGCAGTTGATAAGGATATTGACCTGTTTGCAGAGAATGATCTGCAGTTGATCTGGCAAACCGGTAAACCTTATTTGTCGAAAGCCATCGAAAGAAGTAAGGGAAAGAGCAATGTATATGCTAATGATTTCTTAAAAGAAATGGAATATGCTTATACAGCGGCAGATATGGTAATCAGCAGGAGCGGTGCCATGGCAGTAGCAGAACTTTGCCTTGTAAAAAAGCCGGTGATATTTGTGCCATACCCGTTTGCGGCGGAGGATCACCAAACGGCTAATGCACAAAGTTTAGTTAATAAAAACGCCGCCATCATGATAAAAGACGGAGAAGCGTTGAATAAGTTGGTGCCGGCCGTTATTGAATTATCAAAGAATGCGAACCTGCAACAGGAAATGATTAATAATATTGGCGGATTGGGGATTGCGAATGCCGACACGATTATTGCTAATGAAATTTTAAAAACGATCGGGAAATAAATTGAAAGACCTGAAAGATATAAAAGCAGTTTATTTCCTCGGCATTGGTGGAATAGGAATGAGTGCCCTGGCCCGGTATTTTAACAGCAATGGTGTAAGGGTGAGTGGTTACGATAAAACACCAACACCGTTAACTGATAAGTTGCAACAGGAAGGTATCAGTATTCATTTTGAAGATAATACAGAGCTCATTGACAAAGAAGCAGAACTGGTTGTGTATACGCCGGCAGTTCCCAAAGATCACAAAGAGTATAACTACCTGCTCAGCCATCATTATACTGTTTTAAAACGCAGTGATGTGTTGGGAATGATCACAAAAGGAACTTACAGCATCTGCATAGCAGGTACCCACGGTAAAACAACAACAAGTTCCATGGTGGCACACATATTACGCGATAGTGGCTTTGGCTGCAATGCCTTTCTCGGCGGTATTGCCAGTAATTATGCAACTAATTTCTGGTATAGCGAGAAAAATGTATCTGTGGCAGAAGCTGATGAATATGACAGGAGTTTTTTGAAACTCTTTCCTGACATAGCTGTGATCACAGCCATGGATCCTGATCACCTGGATATTTACGGAACACCCGAAAATCTCCAGGATGCTTTTGTAGAATTTGCCAACCAGGTAAAACCAGGCGGCTTGCTGATCTACAAATCGGTTTTAAAAAGAAGTGATGAATTCAAAGCAGCGAAGATCAGTTACAGTGTTAGTGATTCAGCAGCAGATGTGCATCCGGTTAACATTAAGATCAGCAAAGGATCTTATGTTTTTGACCTGGAAATAAAAGGCGAGTTGATAAAAGATGTTGAATTGAATATGGGGGGCATGCACAATATTGAGAATGCTGTAGCTGCGATCGCAGTTGCAAAGCATGTAGGAATTGAAGATGATAAAATAAGGGCAGCTGTGGCCTCATTCCGGGGTGTGAAACGGAGGTTCGAATACATCATCAAGAATGATGAACGGGTGATGATCGATGATTATGCACACCACCCTGAAGAACTGAGGGTTCTGATCAATGGCGCAAAGGGATTGTTCCCCGGCCAGAAATGCACAGTGGTTTTTCAGCCACACCTGTTCAGCAGAACAAATGATTTTGCTGATGGGTTTGCAGAAGTGCTCAGCATGGCCGACGAACTCATACTGTTGCCAATATACCCGGCCAGGGAAAAGCCAATGGAAGCTGTGAACAGTGAAATGATATTGAACAGGATGAAACACAGTAATGCCAGGGTATTAAGCAAAGAAGCGTTGCTGGAAGAAATGAAGAACACAAAACCGGTTTTTCTGATTACGGCAGGAGCAGGAGATATAGATATGCTGGTTGAGCCCATTAAAAAAGTAATTCAATAAAAGCATTGTAACAACAGTGTAATGGAAAATAAAAAGCGATATAATATTAAAAACATCCTGCTGGGAACACTTTGGGTGCTGCTGGGTGCAGGCAGTATTGTATTGCTGGTTGCGGCGGTGAATAAAAAAGATACCAAAAAATGCCGCGGTATTGAAGTGAATATCTCGGGAGTAAGCAATAATTTCTTTATTGATAAAGCAGATGTGCTGAAGATCATAAACCATTTTGCAGGAGCCGGTGCTGTAGGAAAGCCAATTGCCGATTTCGACCTGGTAAAAATGGAAAGCGCTTTGAAGAAAGATGTGTGGATTAAAGAAGCAGAAATGTTCTTTGATAACAATGAAGTACTGCAGGTTGCTGTAGCTGAAAGAGAACCCATAGCAAGGGTTTTTACACCGGGTGGAAATACATTTTACATTGATAATACAACGAAGATGCTTCCGCTGAGCGAGAAATTTTCAGCACGTGTTCCGGTATTCACAGGGTTTCCATCGGAAGCAAGAATTCTGACTAAGCCTGATAGTTCATTGCTCGGCGATATCAGGGATCTAAGCACACAGATACAGGCAGATTCTTTCCTGATGGCCATGATCGACCAGGTGGATATTACTTCACAGCGGACATTTGAAATGGTTCCCAAGATCGGCAACCAGGTGATCGTTTTCGGTGATGCATCCGATGCGGCAGCCAAATTCAGGAAGCTGAAACTGTTCTATAAAAAAGTGATGCTGCAGATGGGATGGAGTAAGTACAGCATTATCAATCTGCAATATAAAAACCAGGTCGTGGCGAAGATCCGGGGTAAGGATGATGTGAGTTCCGATTCACTACGCACCATTCAGATGATGGACATCATTGCAGCCAATGCAGCCCGGTGGACTGAAGATTCAATTCACGCAGTGATGCAGGAAGAGCGAAAGGAGAACGATAGCAGTATGATTCAGCAATCTATTGAACGTGACGACGCAGCATATTCTCCTGATACTAATGAAGAACCTAAACCACAAGAAAAATTGGGGGCAGCACCGGTGATTCCTAAACCGGTTACGCCGGCACCGGCAAAGCCTGTTGCAAAGCCAGCAGCCAGGCCATCAGCCAAACTGCCTGTTAAACCGGCGCCGCCTAAGAAGGTAGCACCGCAGAAACCCAAGCCGGCAGCAGCAAAGCCAAAAGCGGTGATGCCCAAAAAAAATGATTATTAAAAACACAAACAAAACATACAACACAAAAAATACAAACTATGAATCAGGAACAACCCATTATCGTCGGCCTCGACATCGGCACCACAAAAATTGCAGCTATAGCAGGCCGCAAAAATGAATTCGGTAAGCTGGAGATCCTTGGTTTTGGCCGTGCCAACAGCAACGGTGTGCAACATGGTATGGTACTGAACATCGACCAAACCATCAAAGCCATTCAGCAGGCCCTGGAAAACTGTTATGCTTCCAATCCAAACCTGGAGATAGGAGAAGTATATGTTGGTATTGCAGGTCATCATATCAAGAGCCTGCAGACAAGAGGAGATATTGTTCGCCAGAATACCGAAGAAGAAGTGAGACAGGAAGAGATCGATCGCCTCGTGGCCGATCAGTATCGTACTTATATTCCCGCAGGCGACCAGATCATCGATGTAATTCCACAGGAATTCACTGTTGATAATTTTCAGAATATTCCAAACCCGATCGGTTACAGCGGTGTAAAAGTGGGAGCGAATTTCCACATCATAACAGGCGATAAAAATGCTATCCGCAATATCAACCGCAGTGTAGAAAAAGCAGGCCTGCGTACCAAAGATCTCGTATTGCAACCATTGGCATCAGCTGCAGCAGTAATGTGCGACCAGGATCTGGAAGCTGGTGTTGCTATTGTTGATATCGGTGGTGGAACCACAGACCTCGCTGTTTTCTATGAAGGTATTCTGAAGCATACAGCTGTTATACCATTCGGCGGAGAGAACATCACCAATGATATCAAAACAGGGCTCGGTGTTTTAAAAACACAGGCTGAACAGATGAAGATACAGTTCGGCAGCGCACTGAGCGATGAAGCCAAGTCTAATGCTTACATCACAATACCTGGGCTACGGGGCATGGCACCAAAAGAAATTTCGGTGAAGAACCTTGCCAACATCATCCAGGCACGCATGAGTGAAATCATGGATTTCGTTGCTTACCATCTGAAACAGGTTGGACTCGACAACCGCATGCTTAACGGTGGCATCATCTTAACCGGTGGTGGATCACAGTTAAAGCATCTTATACAGTTAACTGAATATGTTACCGGTTTAAATGCAAGGATCGGTTTCCCGAACGAGCATTTATCCGGTGGCCATATTGAAGAACTGGCCAAACCAATGTACA
>JAFDXA010000292.1 GCA_018268185.1 Bacteroidota bacterium | reverse complement strand
CTTTACACAAAGGAAAAAGGGGTATATTACCACAGTTACTCATCAGACAACAACAGCGGCTGGGGAGCCTATACCGCCACAAAAGAAAAGAGTAAGGAAAAAACTTCCGCTTACGAACTGCTTAAAAAATATGATGAGTTGTTTGAAGCTGAAGTGGATGCCTATAACAGTAATGTACCACGGCGGGCAATCAGTAAAATCATGGCCAGGCCGGATGAAGGATTTACCTCAGACTGGCACAAGACGAATGCAGGTAAGTTGCTATTCGGTAATTCGATCACAGCTGCCAATGTAAATACAGCAGCAACTTACAAAACCAAGTTTGCGATCGACGAACCAATTATGGTAAGCATCTTTGCTGATAAGGGCTTTAATAAATACGTTGATTTCAAAGAAAATGATCTGGCTAAAATAGAGAACTACAACAGCAATGCTGAAAGTGTTTTCAACCTTGAGTTAACACTTTCCAACGGAACAAAGGCCAGTCGATTTGTTTACATTAAACATCCGGCCAATAAATTTTTAACCCTGTATATACATGATATTTTATTTGCCAAAGCAAAGGCAAAAAATGCCGAAGACAACAGGTGGATTAAAGAACAGGTTAAGTTGGAAGGATTGAAAGAAGAAGTCCAGGTAAAAGTAGAGCTATTGACAACAGGAAACGAGCCTTACAAAATTGCTGAAGGAGGTTTTAGTTTTATTCCCAGGCCGGGGGCGGTAATGCCTTATGGCAGAAGTTGCAGTCCGGGCGAAGATTATAAAATTGATAGGCTGGCAAAAATAAAGCCGGTAATAGCAGCAATTTTTAAAAAAGCGCTGGCAGCCAAGCCTACAACTGCCAAACTGCAACTGAACGAATTTACCATAGTATCTGGTTGGCAGGAAGCCCCGGAAAGTCCATTCCCATTCCTGGAAGTAAATTTTGTTGTGAAAAATGAAAAGGGAGAATGTTTTTCGGGTTCCGATAAATATCTGTGGTATGAAACAAAGTCGCCGGCCGAGGAGTCAGGATATTTCGTGAGAGCACAATCTAAAGTAGGGGAGATAGAGCGAATAGTGGATAATCTATATCCTTATTGTGATTGTGGTAAATAGAAAAGTGAGTTCAGTTATTCCGGAACACATGAAATAATTTTCAGCCCTTATTATCATTTATTATTATCGTTCTGCATTTATTCATTAGGTGTGGTCAATTGTCTATTGCCTGTTTTTTTTTAAACTCAGGCTGATATTTTTAAGACAAATCATATCAAATGAAACGTATCACGCTTCTCTTTATCTTCTTTCATTTTTCAGTCTTGCTGATGGCACAGGATCAGGATTATAATGGCCCGGCAAAGATTACCGTAAAAGCATTCTGGGACGCAGCGGCTAAGCTTGAAAAATCCATAGCTAATGGCGGATCCTCCCTGGATGCCGATAATCTCTCAAACCTCAAAAGAAAAATTGCCGATATAAAACAAAAAGACGTCGCCTACAATACGGCTTCCATGGAGGACCGGGTAAAATCATTTGAGGATGGTATAGCGGCCATTAGGCAAAAGGGAGCTACAGCAGCAAAGGCAGGCTACGACAGTCGTGCTGCCGGCAGAAGGGCAGGCAACCTCCTCACAGAACTTTTTGAAACGTCTATACAGGTAAGTACTTTTGAATTGCCCACGATCAAAGAAAGAATTGAAGCCTACAAACAAAAGCTTGTTGAATTGTTGCCGTTGGATAAATCAGGTTGTAAAGCCGATCTTGAAAAGCAACTGAAGAACAACAGGAATTCCTGTAAGCATGCAGAAAAAGATCTTACAGAACTTGATAACCGTTGCAGAACCGGTGGCAATGCCGAATATTGCCTGGCTCAGTACTATGAGCTGCTGTTTAACCAGGCCCACTGGGATGCTGCACAAAAAATCTACCCGGATGAAGCAGATTTCAAAAAAGCTTATCAACTGTCCACCGAATTGATTAATCGTTTAGGTACAGCTGATGATGTGAAGCATCTTGCAGCGAAAACAAAAGAACAGAAAATAAAAGATACCCGGTTACCTGCTGCTGCTGTTAAAGATGCTGCAACAGAAAAGATATTTGTGGATGCTTTTAATAAATACCACGGTGAAGAATTCAAGGGGACGGCTTTCAGGGCTGTACTTACAAGCGAAGACTGGTCGATAGAAAGGCATGAGATCACCGGCATCGTTACCGGCAGGATGAGAAGGGCGGTAATTGTTTATAAAGACAAAGAAGGCAAATGTTTTCTCACTGCCAATTTCTTTTTGAGGCAGGAATATGTTGGCGGTAGTTTCCAGTCTGCCGTGAAATCTCCATACCCGGTTATGGGCAGTCAGCAGATACTTTGCGAAAATGTGAAGTGAGTAACTGAAACTGTCTTCAACACATCAGAACATATTCCTGGCTGATTGCTTTTTATCATACTGTGATAAGTTGAACCAGGCATTTCCAAACCCAATCCATCAATAGATATGTAACAAATGTCACTCCCATTCAACGGGGTTTAATAAAACTTGCAGGCAAAAAGAGCGTATGGATACTTCAGGAATGATCATATTTGCTATCGTCTTATTGCACCTGTTAATCGGGTTTGGTTATGTAATGTACAAGCTTAGGGGCAAGGCAAAAGACCGAACAGGTAAAACTATTTAATAATAGTGCGCCATCTTCCTTGTGAATAAAAAATGAGGATTGAGTTTCTGGCTCAATCCTCACATGGTTAATTGGTTTTCCTGTAGGACATGTTTACCATTAAGCTTTGCCAGGCAGGATCTTCGACCAATATAGCCAGGGCAGTACGTACCGTTTCAGCATGTACATACTCCATCTTTCCTTACTTTGATCGAATGGAAATGTTTCCTGCGGCGTATTATCGTAATCAAACTCAGCCAATACCAGTTTGCCATAACCTGTTACGAGCGGACAACTGGTGTAGCCGTTGTATGTTCCAGTCAGTGGGAGGTTATTAATCATAGCGAGGAGGTTTTCAACCACTACCGGTGCCTGTTTGCGGATGGCTGCCCCGGTTTTGCTGGTAGGCAAACCTGCGGAATCTCCCAATGAAAAAATATTATTAAACTTCAGGTGCTGTAGTGTATGCTTGTGAACATCAACCCAACCGACAGCATTCACGAGCGGGCCCGACCTTATAAAGTCCGGGGCACTCTGTGGTGGTGTAACATGAATCATATCAAAATTCACAGTGTATTCCTTGTCTTTATTCTGTTCACCTATGCCGGTAAAAGTTGCCTGTTTTTTAGCGCCATCAACAGCAATGAGCTTAACCATGAAGTTTAGTTTTATGTCAGCTCTTTCACAAACCTTCAGCAATGTTTTCTCATAACGGGGTACCGCAAACAATTTAGCAGCGCCGCTCCAGTATTCAATATTTACTTTACTGAGTATTTTATGTTTCCTGAAATAATCAGCTGCCATATACATGATCTTATGCGGGGCTCCACCACATTTTACAGGTGTGTGCGGGTTGTGAAAAATCGCATTACCCCCTTTTAAATTCCTGATGCACTGGAAGGTATAGGGAGCGTGTTCAAAACTGTAATTGGAACAAACTCCATTTTTGCCCAGGGTTTCTTTCAAGCCCCTGATCTCATCCCAGTTAAGCTGGATTCCTGGTGCAATAACAAGGTATTCGTAAAGCACTTCGTCGCCATTGCCCAGCAACACTTTGTTTAGATCCGGCAAGATATCCTTTACTGGTTGTTTTAGCCATGTAGTCCCTTTGGGAATAACATCCGCCTGGTTTTTAACAGTATTGTTGATGTTGAAAACGCCGCTTCCTACCAGTGTCCACGCAGGCTGGTAATAATGTTTGTCTGCAGGATCTGCAATAGCAATATCGAGCGTTTTGTTCCTGAGCAGGAGTTTTGAAGCTACAGAAATGCCTGCATTTCCTCCACCAATGATAAGAATCTGATGTTTGTGCTGCATATGGTTTGTTTTAATATAATGCCAGTTACAGCAAATTGCTACGGGTATAAGTGACAAAAATCACAATCCGCTTTTTACATCGGGTATTTATAATGAGGATCAATAAAAAAATGGCAGTTTCAGTAAGGGCAACCTGGAGTGATCTTTTAGGTATTGATACATCCGTATTAAGATCATATTGCAATGTGCCGATAGTATATTCAATGGATATGCAAATACTATATTAGTATTCTGAATCTGAAAGTCTTT
>JAFDXA010000291.1 GCA_018268185.1 Bacteroidota bacterium | reverse complement strand
CTACCAAATGAGCTACTTCCGCTTGTTAATTTTGACGATTTGATAATTGGCCAGTGAGGCAATTACAATCTTCAAGATCAAAAGAACTTAGCAATCATCAAATTGCTTGTGTGGGCAGTGGTTGATTCGAACCACCGAAGTCGAAAGACAGCGGTTTGACAGTCCGGTCCATTTGGCCGCTCTGGAAACTGCCCTTTCCAGTTGACGGTTGTGAGTGTAGATGTTGACAAGGGATACTTTTCAACTATTAAACTTTTCAACTTATCAACTTTCCGGAGCCGAAGAAGGGAGTCGAACCCCCGACCTACTGATTACAAATCAGTTGCTCTACCAACTGAGCTACTTCGGCTTTTGATTGTGTGTATCTTTTAAAGAACTCCCCCTTCAATCAAGGTCACAATGATGCGCCCTTATTTTTTGGGAAGGCAAAGGTAAGAGAAATTGATTAATACCAAAATTTTGCAAAAGATTTTTTTAGATATTTATCCTCATAAAAAAATCCCCCGGGTTAATGGGGGATTTTTTTATGAAAATATTCAGGCTTTTATCAGGCTGCCAGTTTATCTTTTTTCTTTTTTATCTGGCTGATCACAGCATCCATAGCCTCATCGAAACTTTCCTCGAATGACTTGGATGACTGTTTTACAAAAAATTCATGACGCGGGATCATCACTTTTATCTCTGCTACTTTATCTTTTATCGTGTGAACAATATTATCAAGCTTGAGGTAAACATCTACTTTCGTGATCCTGTCGTGAAACTGCGAAAGCTTCGAAATCTTTTTCTCTACGTGAGCAATCAATTTAGCATCTGCATCGAAGTGCACAGTTTGAATGTTAACGTTCATAATTTCTGATTTTAAGTGAAGAATAAAATTAAGTGTGGTATAAATCAGACCATAGGCTAATTGGTTCTGGGGGTTAAATCTGTCTTTAAAATAGCAATCGTAAGTTAGGTTATGAAACGATCTTTTCAAAAAAAAATTTTACCGGTGGCGATATAATTTTTTAGCGGCAGATCAGGCTTTTGGATGGGCCTTTTTAAATACATCTTTGAGTTTCTCAATACTGTTGTGAGTATACACCTGGGTGGCTGCAAGACTGCTGTGGCCAAGCAATTCCTTTACAGCATTGAGATCCGCCCCGTTGTTGGTGAGATGGGTAGCAAATGTATGACGGAGTATGTGCGGACTTTTCTTGTCTATTGTAGTCACCATGGCCAGGTATTTCCGGGCAACATTGTATACATATTTGGGATAAAGTTTCCTGCCCTTCTCATTAACAAGCAACACTTCCATGTCCGCATTTTCGAACTGCCTGCTTTTCTCTTCCCTGTATTCCATCATGGCCTTCATCAGGCTGTTGCTGACGGGAATGACCCGCTCTTTACTCCCTTTACCCAATACCTTGATCGTACTGTTTCTTTTTTCGAGTTGTTTTTCCTTCAAGCCGATCAGCTCTGCCTGCCTAATACCCGTGTTGTAGAGGATCTGCAGCAGGAGTTTATCTGTTTTCCCATTCCAGTCGTCGGGAAATTCAACCTGTTCAAACAGGTTATCAATATCCTTTTTTTCCACGTACTGAGGCAAACGCTTACCGATTTTGGGGGATATGATGGTTGACATCGGGGTAGTAGCGATCAGCTCCTGCTTCAGGAGGTATTTGTAGAAAGACTTAAGCGATGATATTTTACGGTTAATGGTTTTAGAAGTAACCCCCTCCGATTTTAAACTGGCTAACCAGGTGCGTACATAGGCCGCTTTCACCTGTTCTGCCGAAGATTCATCAAATTGTTCCTTCAGGAAAACAAAAAAAGCCTCCAGGTCTGTTTGGTAGGATGTTACGGTATGCCTGGAATATCTCTTCTGAAATTTCAGGTAATCGAGGAATGACTGGATATGTTGTGAGGGAGGTATGGGCATAAAAAAACCGGTAACCAAAGTTAATCATAACCGGTTACCAGTTTAATATATTTGCTGGCCTAAATTATTTATTTCTCGAGCTTGCCAGTTGTAAGTTGCTGCCTGTAAACAGCCTTCAGTACTTCTGTACGGCGTTTTACAGATGGCTTGGTGAAAGCCTGCCTTTCCCTCAACTGTAACAGAATACGGCTTTTCTCAAATTTCTTCTTATACTTTTTGAGCGCCTTGTCAATGTTTTCGCAATCTTTAGAATCGATGATGAGCATTTGTTATATACCTCCTTTGGTGAAAAATTACCCGTTTTTGAAGCGGGTCGCAAAGATAGACGTTTTATCCAAATAAAAAAATATCTGCTCAAATTTCCGAAATTTGAGCCATGTTTACTGGCATCATACAAACAATAGGCCTGGTACGATCAGTTGAAACCAATGGAACCAACCATAGTTTCTGGATAAAATCCAGCATTTCCGCAGATCTTAAGATTGATCAAAGCGTTAGCCACAACGGGGTTTGCCTCACTGTTGAATCCGTCAACGGCGATGAACACCGGGTAACCGCTATCAATGAAACGCTGCTGAAAACCAACCTTGGAAATTGGTTTCCCGGCACCATGGTGAACCTGGAAACCTGCCTGGCAATCAATGGTAAACTGGACGGGCATATTGTTCAGGGACATGTTGATACTGTGGCAACCTGTATTGGCATCATTTACAAAACCGGTAGCCGGGAGTACAGTTTCCGGATTCCAGCAGCTTTTTCTACCCTGATCATAGAAAAAGGCTCTATTTCTCTCAACGGAATCAGCCTTACCATTTTTAATGTTACAGAAGACAGTTTTACGGTTGCCATCATCCCATATACACTGGAACACACCAATATGAAGCAGTTGAAAGAGAACGACACAGTGAATATTGAGTTTGACATGATCGGCAAGTATGTTAACCGCATAGCCCGGTTCCAAAACAAACAGGTAAATGCAGGATAATCCCGGAAATACAGCCACTACAGATATCCTTGATGAAAAAGAATTTCACCGGGTAAAGGCTCAACTGATCAATGAGAGCGGACTTTCCTATATAGAATTCAAAAAAAAATTAACCCCGGTTTATTCCCGGGTGTGGATGGATATCAGCCTCGGATGGATCGGCATCGGAATTACATTAACAGCTGCTGTTTTATTACTCCGGAAAACAAACACCGGGGGCAGTATAATGCTGAGCTTGTTCACTGCAGCCATTATCGGCTACCTAATCGCTTACCTTATAAACTTTTTTCACGAAGCTGCCCATTACAATATAGCCGCTGATAAAAAAATGAACGACAGGCTCGCCAACCTTTTCCTGGGAATATTCATTGCACAGGGCATCAAAAACTACCGCATCGTACACTGGCAGCACCATATTGCCCTTGGTACTCCTGAGGATTCTGAGATCAGTTATTTTGAAAGCCTTGACCTTCGTTTCTTCCTGTTATCGCTTTCCGGCATCAGTGCCATCACTTTTTTTTTCAACCGCAATAAATTTGTTGCAGCCAATAGTAAAGAAGATCCTGCTATACTTGAACGGGAAAAACAACGGCAGGTACTGGCATCATTGTTTTTTAATGCAGCTATTCTGGTGATACTTTTTTATTTTTCTTCAGTTTATGCAATGATCGCCTGGATGCTGGCTGCAGGAAGTTTTTATCCCTTCTTCAACAGGTTGCGCCAACTTATGGAACACAGAAGTGATAAAGCAGATAAGCACATTGATTACAGGCATAAAACTCACGGAAAACTGAGCAGGATTTTCGGCAATTCTTTGTTCGATAGAAGTTTCGGGAGTGCCGGCTTCAACAAACATTTGCTGCATCACCTTGAACCGGGCATCTCCTACACACGCCTTGATGAGATGGAAGCTTTTTTAAAAGAAACCATGGCCGGCCAATCCATTAAAAACAAAAAAACATCTTACTCCAGAACGTTCATCAAATTGTTTAACCGGTGATGGCAAATCCCATTCCGCATATAACCTGTACCCACTGTGGAAGCAGCAATCACAACCTGCATTGTACTGCTTATGATGTTGAATATTTTACGTCTGATGAATCGTTTTCTTATTACCATTGCAATGACTGTGATGTTATCTTTCTTTTTCCACAACCGATTGGTCAACTGAAACAGATCTACCCACCCAACTACTATGCTTTCGATGAAAACTCAAGAAGTTTTGCTTTTAAAGTAAAGTCAAGGCTAGACAAGGCATTTTTTAAAAAACATATTTCCTCTCTTCCACAATCATCATTAAAAGTTCTTGATATCGGTGGTGGCACCGGCATCCTGTGTGATGCTGTAAGGCTTATTGATAAAAGAGTTGTACTCACACAGGTTGTAGATATTGATGAACATGCGGGTGAGTTGGCCCGGCAAAAAGGCCATCTTTATTTCCAGGGAAGAATGGAAGACTTTCATACAACTGAAAAATATGATATCATCATCATGATGAATCTAATAGAACATGTAGCAGATCCACAGATGTTGTTGCAGCAAGCCAGGGAATTGCTCACCCCTGCAGGAATCATCATTATCCAGACTCCGAATTCCAAAAGCCTTGATGCAAGGATATTTAAACGGGGCAGTTGGGGAGGTTATCATTGTCCCAGGCACTGGATCATTTTCAACAAAGAAAATTTTACAACTGCAGCAGCGGCACAACAATTAACG
>JAFDXA010000290.1 GCA_018268185.1 Bacteroidota bacterium | reverse complement strand
TGCGTTGCGGGACATGGATCAAAAAGAATCACCCGAACATTACCGTGATTATGGGCGGAGGATTTGCCAATACGGAACTCCGTTCTCTTTCAGATGTTCGTGTTTTTGAATTTTACGATTTCATTACACTTGATGATGGTGAAGCTCCTATACTGTCGCTCTGGAGCTGGAAACAGGGGCAAGGTTCACTCCAGGCATTGAAGCGCACTTTGCTGCCGGTAAATGGCAAAGTGGAATACGTAAATGACAAGTCTATTAAAGATTACCGCCAGGGTGAAGTTGGAACTCCTGATTACACCGGCCTGCCTTTGGATACTTACATCTCTGCCATTGAGATCGTAAATCCTATGCACCGGCTCTGGAGCGACGGAAGGTGGAACAAACTTACCATGGCCCACGGCTGCTATTGGGGAAAATGTACGTTTTGTGATATCTCGCTTGATTACATCAGGCTATACGAGCCGGTTGCGGCAAACCTGCTTTGCGACAGGATGGAGGAATTGATAGCCCAAACAGGCGAAACAGGATTTCATTTTGTAGATGAGGCGGCGCCACCGGCACTCATGCGGGCATTGGCCATGGAGATCATCAGGAGAAAATTAACGGTGAGCTGGTGGACAAATATCCGTTTCGAAAAGAGTTTTACGGCTGATCTATGCCTGTTGTTGAAAGCCTCGGGCTGTATCGCTGTTTCCGGCGGGCTGGAGGTTGCATCGGACAGGCTGCTTACCCTCATCGACAAAGGAATTACGGTGGCACAGGTGGCAAAAGTGAACCGCAATTTCACCAGTGCGGGCATCATGGTACACGCTTATCTCATGTATGGATTTCCTACCCAAACAGCCCAGGAAACCATTGATTCTTTAGAAATGGTTAGGCAGATGTTCAGGTTGGGAATTTTGCAATCGGCTTTCTGGCACCAGTTTACGATGACGGCACATAGTCCGGTTGGACTTGATCCCGCCCGATTCAAAGTTCAGAAGGAAACCGAAGGGGTGGGCAGTTTTGCAAATAATGATATTGTGCACATTGACCCTACCGGGGCAGATCACGAAGCTTTTAGTTTTGGATTGAAAAAATCGCTGCTGAATTACATGCATGGTGTAGGGCTCGAAGATCCTTTACACAAATGGTTCGAGTTCAGGGTGCCGAAGACAACAGTTGCCCCGGATTTTATTGAAAAGGCCCTCGCTGATCCGGAAGACCTTTCCTTTAAGCCTAATAGTAAGGTTACCTGGCTTGGTATAACGCCGGCACATTCCATTTTTGTTCAATCGAAAAAGGGGAACCAGCGGGAAATGCTATCGCTCGTTTTTCCAACCAAAAAAGAACAGGTACAGGTTCAGTTACCCAGGCTTCAGGGCGAATGGCTGCTATCGCTCCTCGGAAGGATTTCCGTCAACAACAGCCATACCCTCAGCCTGCAGGAGATCCGCCAGGATTATGAAGCAGCCGGCCTCGAAGATTTTGAACTGTTCTGGGATAATAAACCCATGAACACGCTCCACCGGGTAGGCTTGCTCAGGCTTTAGCAACTTTCAGGCGCCGGTTCCAGGGGAAGCAGCCTCGTCGTGAGTATTTCTATTTCTCCTAAAACACTTTACCGCATTTATACCCAAGTATTCCACTTTTTTGTAACTGGATTTCAACAAATCGCAAAAAAAATGTACTTTCACGGCCTGCTAAAGTCCTAAAGTCCAACCCTTCGAAATTTTCCTTCCTCCGGTTAACGCTGTACTATATACAAAACAATACCTCCGAACCTTGCAAGGTTTAGACGGTTATGCTATTGTATGTATCTGTATGTAAGAAGAAACTGAACTAACTATGTTTAAGAAACATCTCCAACTGTTGTTAACTGCGGCTTTGATTGCCGTATGCAGTGTTAACAGTAACGCCCAGACTGCCCTGAAATTCAAATACAGGCAATCTCACCTGTACGCAGGCATTGAAGTAGGATCAAAAGGAGTAAAGATGAGCCTCGTAGAGATCGGCATGGATGACCAGGATAATCCTGCATTCAATATTCTGAAAGACACTTCTGTGAACTCCGATTTTATATCTTTCACACAGGCTTCTTTTGATGCAACATTAAGCGGACTTACAGGTTTGTACCGCGATGCCAATGATCATTACACAATTCCTTCAGATAAAATTTTTACGGTTATCAGCAGCGGGGTGAATATCCAGGCTGAAAAAGCCGGCAAAACAGCCATGCTGAAACAACTGGCCGACGCTTTCAGGGAAGCGGTTCACGAGCCAACACGCCAGGTAGAAGTGATCGATGTGGTGCAGGAAGCACGCTTGTCGCACCTGGGCATCGTTCCCGATTCAAGGCGTTTCAACACATTTCTCATCGACATTGGAAGCGGTAATACCAAAGGCGGTTATTTTCTCGATGGCACCGAAACCAAAAATTTCAAACTGTTCCAGTTAACATGGGGAACAAAAAGCACTGCGAATGCTGCTGAGAAAAAAATGGACGATGATAAGTCGATCACAAACTTTACCAAACAATTATATCGCGTGCTCGCAGGTTCGGCAGATGACGAGATCGTTTATGCCATCAATGCCAGCGGTGCTTACAATATCAACGACAACATTGCTTTCAGTGGAGGTATTGCATGGTCGGTAGCAACACTGATCAGTCCTGAATTAATGGAAAACCCGGTAATACCGGTTACTTACCAGGAGGTAGAAGCTTTCTACAACAGGATATACAATGATTACAATTCACTGAAATCAGAGATGATAACAAAAGCGATCAGTGACCCGATCGTAGACAAAGCGCTTGTTGCCAAAGAAGTGAACCGGGTGAATAAAGTTTTCGATCAGCAGTCGCTGCTGGCCGGAACTGGTCTCCTGTTGAAGATCATGAGGC
>JAFDXA010000028.1 GCA_018268185.1 Bacteroidota bacterium | reverse complement strand
TCACACATACATTGATAAAGTGGCGTAATGCTTAGTTTTTGATGATCTTTTCGGTGTATGTCTTTCCTTCGAAAAGAACGGTAACGGCATAGGTACCTTTGGCGAGGCCAGACACATTGATCCTGAAAACAGCACTATTGGTTTCCTGAACCAGCACTGTTTTGCCGGCCATGTCCATCAATCTTACTTCACTAACTGCATTGGTTTCTGTTACAGGTAATTCAACCAGCAATACATCTTTGGCGGGATTGGGGCTTATCCTGATCTTTCCCGGCGTGGCCTGTGCCAGGTGCTTGTCGTTGTGGGCTTTGTGCTGTTTCTCTTCATTCAGGAAACTGTAGTTAACCCAGCCCGGAACAGAAACAGGTTCATTGAAACTGCCACCGCCTGCTTTTTCTGCCTTGTAAATAACTTTTACATCATAAAGCCCTTTCACATCACAGGTGTAAAAATCTGCGTTGCCGGATTTTACGGTTTCATCTATATTAAAGTCGGTGCGTTTGCAATCCATCCCGCAGGGAGGAATGATCCTGAGAAAAAGGTTTTTATTTCCGGTAGCAGTACCGGCGAGTTTAAACCGCATGTCCTGGTCTGTGAATTTCACTTCCTCTGTTGACGCCTTTGCTTTACCATTTACAGAAAGGGCAATATCGAAAGCAGGCATGGCTTCTTTTTTCACAACGATCCTGAAATACTGGTTTGCATATACAACCCGCTTGCACTGGGCTTCAAAACGGATGTTGCTGGTTCCTGCAGCAGCTGAAAAATCATGAATGTGCAGCACCATGTCATCAGCTACTTCGCCGAGCAGACGCCCGCCGGAATAGGCATCGTATAGTTTCAGTTCATTAGATTTACAGGGAGCAGGAACAGAAGCAGGAACAATGAACGATGTTTTTTGAACCTCGGGGTTATTGCTGAAATCGAGTTTTGCTTTAAATGCCTGTTCAAAAAAAGGGATGGTAAATGTATAAACCTGAACTGTTGATTTTACATTGTTGATGATCTCCTCAGTGGTGGTATTGGATGCTGCGATGGCATTTGTAAATGAATACTTCATCTCAACATGAAAATGCGATGCTGGTCGTTCAGCCGCAAAAGCTGCTGTAGAAAAGCAAAAAAGCAGTAGTAACGGTAATAGATTCTTCCTTTTCATAAATAATTTTTTTTCCCGTGTTACCCGAACACGGCTGGTTGAATAATATGGATGAAAAACATGGCGATGGTATGCCTGCTCCTACAGGAAGCGGGCTGGTCATTCCATTGAAAAAAATGTTGCAGTTATTGAGTTTACCCGGGCAAAACGATATGTAATACAACTCCACAAAAATGCGGGAACCCTGTGTGGCAGTCAAGGTGGCTTCAACGGAATTAATGCAGAAACAGAACGGAATAGCGAACCGTTAAAAACTTAGTCCACCGTTCCTCTTTTAACCTTTCCGGCCTGCGTTAATTAACGGTATCTGCCTCCACCGGAAACGGAGCTGCTTTGATCTGGCAGTTCTGGTCTGGCTATGAATGGCTGTATTCCAGGCCCTTGTTTCGCACCCAAGCAACGCCGGGCCAAAATCCGCCGTCTACTTGCTGGGCTGTTCTGGATAATTTCCCTATATTTATCAACCTAAAACCATTGTTTTGAGAAAGATATTTACCCTTGCCTTACTGGCATTATGTTCTTTTACTGCCAAATCGCAATCATTTTCCTGGACAGGAAATGAGCCGATTTACGACAATTCCACCATTAACATACCCATCAATGTTTCCGGGTTGCAGGCTGCAATAGATACCAACTTTGGTGTTGCGCATATCTGCCTGAACATTACCCACACGTATGATGCGGATCTTAGTGTAAGCCTCGTATCACCTTCCGGTATGTCGGTTGATCTTTTTCACGACATTGGCGGTGCCGACAATAATTTCCTCGGAACCTGCATCGGTATGGATGGAACTGCTTTTACCAATGCCCAGGCTCCTTATTCAGGCATATTCTTTCCCGCAGGAAACGTAGCAGGATTCAACAATGGTCAAAACCCCAATGGAACCTGGACGCTCGTGATAAAGGATGTTTCAGCTCCTGATACGGGTTCTATTCACAGTGCTTATATTGAATTTACCAACAACCCGCCAAGGGTTATCGCCAGCAGCGGCAGTGGAGCTCCTGTAGGAACTTATGTCTGCGCTACCTGCCAGTGCCCCGGCGGCGGCGCTCCTCCATGCGACCTGCTTCCGGATATGACTTCTTCTTACCGGGAGATCAACCTCAATCATACTGAACAACCCGGTTACCTGTATATTTCAAACGCAACACCCAATATCGGTTCCGGGCCTATTGATATTTATGGTATCGATTCCTGCTTCTGCGGAACTACGCATGTGCCATGTAATACCATCTGCCCCAATGGCGATCCTGTAAAACATGTAGTTAAACAGCGTGTTTATCAAAAAGTACCGGGCAATGACACTTTAAGTTATTACGACAGGTTTGCCGGGAAGATGACCTTCCACATTGCCCACGGTCACCTTCACGTTGACAACTGGGCGAACTATACATTGCGTACAGCCACTGCAAACCCTGATGCCCGTACATGGCCCATCATAGCTTCAGGGGTTAAACAGAGTTTCTGCCTCATCAACCTGGGAAGTTGTGCCGGTACTCCTGGTGAGTGTGTTGATAATAATGGTAACACCATCCTTACAGTTCCCAATAACAATGTTGGCTGGCATACGGGTTGCAGCAAGAACCAGGGTATATACCCGGGCAGTTATGATGTGTACAGCCTTAACCTCAACGACCCGATCCCGTTGGAAAATGCATGTAACGGAAACTACTATATCGTTTCCATTACTGACCCGGATAACAACTTTTCTGAAAGCGACGAAAACAATAACTGGGTTGCTGTTCCTATCACACTTACGCAACAAAGCGTTCAACCGATCATTACCCCGAGTGGTTCCACAGTTTTATGCCCGGGCGGAAGTGTAACGCTTACAGCAACCACGGAATCGAACTATCTCTGGTCAACCGGTGAAACAACACAATCGATCACCGTTTCTACTCCGGGAACTTATACTGTTT
>JAFDXA010000289.1 GCA_018268185.1 Bacteroidota bacterium | reverse complement strand
CGAGTTGCTTTTAATAAAATAAGTAAATGAAATTTTGCAGTAAAGAGAAATAACCGGGTATTCCTTTACCAAATTATTTTATTTTTACGAATATTACAACCCCATGCAGGAAACCAACGAAGAGATCAAAGGAATATTCCGGGAATTCAGTGATGAAGATATTCTATCCATTGATAAATTGCCCCAGGCAGGAAGTGAAAGACAGTATTACCGCATTCATACCGCAGGTAAACCCTATATTGCTACAAAAGGACTGAATATAAAAGAGAACGATACATTCATTTATTTTTCCCAACATTTTGCCCAAAAAAAACTTGCTACGGCCCGGGTACTATTTGTTTCAGCCAAACGTGACATCTATATTCAGGAAGACCTTGGCAATACCTCATTGCTCGACAAACTGGAAAGCAAGGGTTTTTCAGACGAGACATATCAACTGTATAGAACCACCTTAAAACAATTGGCCCTGCTGCAGGTAAAAGGGCATCAGCAGCTTGATTACAGCCGTTGCCTTACCAATACTTCATTTGGGAAACAGGCGATCATGGCAGACCTGTTGTACTTTAAATATTATTTCCTGGATGCATTGCGCCGCCCTTACGACAAACAAAAACTTATAGATGATTTTGAAGCCCTGAGTAATTACCTGTCGCATACAGAATATTCCTATTTTATGTTCCGTGATTTCCAGAGCAGGAATATCATGGTTAAAGATGATAACAGCGTTCACTTCATCGACTACCAGGGTGGCATGCAGGGCGCTCCTCAATACGATGTAGCTTCACTGTTGTGGCAGGCTAAAGCCAATCTGCCTGACGAATGGAAACAATCGCTGCTCGAAGAGTACATGACGGCCTTTGAATATACCGTTGAATCAAAAATAGACCGAGATATATTCCGCAGCCAGTATAACGGTTATGTATTGATACGCCTGTTGCAGGTGCTGGGTGCATACGGCTTTCGTGGATTGTTTGAACGAAAAGCTCACTTTCTTACAAGCATACCACTTGCACTTGAAAACCTCAAATGGTTTATCAACCATCAAAGTGTAGGTATTGCTGTTCCGGAATTTAAAAAAGTGCTCGACATCTGTATAAGTGATGAAGTGATCAATGAATTCACTCCTGTTAAAGCTACTCCGGATACACCTCTTGTTGTAAGCATAAACAGTTTTTCTTTTAAAAAAGGAATTCCGAAAGATGAATCAGAAAACGGCGGAGGTTTTGTGTTTGATATGAGGGGAATCCTCAACCCGGGGCGTTATGAACCGTATAAGAAATTATCTGGCCTTGACAAGCCTGTAAAAGATTTTCTCGAACAGCAAACCGAAATGCCCGTGTTCCTGAATTCCATGTATAGCATCATTGACATATCTGTTACGGATTATATCAAACGGAATTTTGAATCATTGCAGGTTAATTTCGGATGCACAGGTGGCCAGCATCGGAGCGTGTATGCTGCTGAAGCACTGGCCCGGCATCTTCGAAATAAATTCAATGCAAAGGTCCGGTTGAATCATTTGAACAGGGAAAACTGGGTGAAATAAATATTTATGGAACATCAATCAACTCCCGGTAATCAAAGCACCACAGTTGGCAAAAAGGCCATGATCTTTGCTGCAGGCCTGGGCACCCGCTTTAAACCATGGACCGACAAACATCCTAAAGCACTGGCATTGGTAAATGGCAAATCATTGTTACAACGCAATGTAGAATATCTTCAGCAATATGGGATCAGGGATGTTGTAGTAAACGTACATCATTTTGCAGATCAGATCATTGATGCCATAAAGCAACATGAAGGATGGGGAAGTCATATCATTATCAGTGATGAAACAGATATGGTACTTGAAACAGGCGGTGGGTTGCTCAAAGCAAAAGAACTGCTGAGTGGCAAAGAGCCTTTCATAACACTGAATGCTGATTTTCTGACTGACTTAAACATCAACAATCTTGTAAGTTTTCACCAGCAACAGAAAGGATTGATCTCTTTTGCCGTTACCAATCGTAAAACATCCCGCTATTTTTTACTTGATGAAAACAACAGGCTTTGCGGCTGGCGAAATGTAAAAACAGGCGAAGAAAGAATTTCAATTCCGAAACAACGGTTGGTAGAAAAAGCTTACAGTTGCGTGGTGGTCTTTCAGCCGGAGATATTCGACCTCGTACCACAGCGTGGAAAATTTTCATTGGTAGATACCTACCTCAGCCTTGCTGCTCAATATCCTATTTATGGTTATGATCACACGGGAGACAAACTGGTTGATGTAGGTAAACCAGAGAGTGTTGTTGTTGCTGAAAACCTATTTCCCTGAGAAGATACGCTAATTACTGTCTGAAGGCCCTTCAAAATTTGTTTTCTTCTCTTCTTTTGGTTTAATTCCGAATGAATAGCGGATGGTTAACCCGATGCGCCTGGTATCATTGATGCGTTCCCCACTAGCATTAACATCACCTTGCTGCAGTTTAAAAGAAACATGGTTGGTACGCAACAGGTCATTCACAGAGAGGATAACGTTGAGCTTCTTTTTCAGGAATGATTTATTGGCTGAAACGAACATACCACCAAAAGTGTTCAGTTCATATAAATTCTGCAATCCCTTGGTGCGGATAAAGCCCTGCATATTCACCGTAAGCGTACGGGCAAGTTTCCACTCCTGGAACATGAAGAATGTCCAGCTCCCCCGCTTATAATTGAGTGGCAGTCCCTGGTAAAAACCTTCGTACTTATTATAATTATACTGACCGCCCAGGTAGAAAAAGAATTTACCACCGGGCGGAAGCCCTCCTACAAGCCTTGCATATATTTCTTTGTTCTTTCCAAGATTATCCCATGTTCTGTAAGCGATCTTCGTTACCGGGTCCTGGTAAGTAACATTGCTGAAGATATCTTTTGTATCATTGATACCGACTGCTATCACCGGTATATCCTCATAAGTAATATTCAGTTCATAATTGGTAGTAAACTGCGGCTTGAGTTTCGGGTTTCCGGCATCAAAAAGATATTGGTCAACATACCTTGGATAAGGATTGAGAATTTCATAATAAGGCCTTTTGATGCTTTTCCTGATTACAATATTTGCAACAAGCATCGAAGGAAAGTTAAATATCCTGAACAGATTGTGCTTCAGGTAAACATAGGGGAATACATCTGTACGCCTGATGGAAAGCACCGTGTCTTTCGGAACCGTTTGCCTGCCGTTGATATCAGTGAGTTCCAGGCGAACGCCGGGCTTGATTGTAAAACCCCAGATCGTTTTGGAAGCCTGGAGATATACCGCACCAACTGTTTCTTTATACCGGAATGTATTGGTTTGATAAACATCCACAAACCTGTTGTTATTACCGGTATCTTTAAAATACGCTGAACTATTATTACTGTTGCTGAAACTGAATTTTGCTCCCGCTTCCACCGTGAACTTTTCAGGAAACTTCAGGGTTAGATCAGTTTGTGCTGTAAGGATATTTTTCCGGTTCAGGTTACTGCCATCTCCTGAAACAGGATTTTTCAAAGGCAGGTAAGAAAGATTTCTGTAATCCTGGCCGTTGTTATTACTGTAATAACTGTAATCAACCTGGGCTGTCCATTCACTACCCAGTGAATCGATTTTATATTTACTGCTGATGTTATTGCTGAAATAAGTTGACTTATTACTGTTGTTGATATCGGATTCATTTTTACCAAGCAGGTTGTTGGATAGCCCATTCGTAATATCGATGGCATTAATAGCATAACTATTCCCTTTGTTATAACTGAAGCGGGCATCGTACGACAGGTTGAACTTCTTTGTAAAAGTGATATCAGTTCCTGCACTGATATAATTATTTACATAAGGATAGGTTGTATAAGACCTTTGTGTAAGCAACGATGTATCCCTGCTGATGAAGCGGTCTGAATTCAGTTCTTCAAAATTATTCCTGCGGGTAAACTGGTAGCTTAAGTAACTGTTCACCTTACCCGTTCCACGATTGATGCTGACACCAGCTGTTTGTGTGGCATAAACACCCTGGAAGTATGCGATGTTTGCAGAACCACTGGTTCCGAGTTTAACTCCTTTCTTTAAAACAATATTGATGATGCCGCCGCTGCTTGCTGCATCATATTTAGCGGACGGCGTACGCAGTATCTCTATTTTACTAACGCTTCCCGCTGGCAGGCTCTTTAAGAGTGATGTGAGATCAGCACTGCTCAGTTTCATTTCCCGTCCATTGATATAAACCGTTGCCGGTATCGTACTATTCAGGTACACGTTGCCATCCTGGTCAACGATGGCGCCCGGTGTTTTCTCCAATACTTCGTAAGCATTGGTGCTGCTGTTTGCCAAAGGCTCCGCCTCTACGATCGTTTTGTCATCCTCCTGTTTTACGAGAGGCTTTTTAGATACAACCGTAACGCCTCCCAGGTTACCGACAACAGGATGTAATACTACAGGAATATTAATGGAACTGTCTGCTATGAACAGGTTGCGGGTATGCGTTTCCATTCCCACCACTGAAATTTTCAGGAGATAATTGGTTTGACTGTTAACAGGGATATTGACGTCAGCACTTACCACTTTCCGGAATTTAAGCGAACTGTCTGGAAGCTGGTATAAAGAAACAGTTGCATTCTGAACAGGCGACTGTTTATCATCCCTTATTTCAACATGGAGTTGCAGGTTCTGGGAACGGACGGTAAAACCATAGAGCAGTAGTGCGATGGTGCAGCGTAAATATCTTTTCAACGTATTTTATTTCCGAAGCTCAATTTAGCTTCTTCAGCAAGAGCATGGATATTTTGAATTGTTAATCTTTCTCAAATAACTCTTTCTTATCCACGACCTTCACTTCATCACCGTCTTTTAGCTTCTTGCTTACCGCATCATAAGGTCCGGTGATCACTTCCTCATCGCCTTTAAGTCCCTCTGTGATCTCGATGTTATTAATATCCTGGATGCCCGTCTTCACTTTTATTTTTCTCACTTTATTATCGGCAGTTTTCACAAAAACAACCACTTCCAGGTCATCCACATTATTCGTATTTGAATTCATGGAAGCTTCAGCGTCTTTCTTTTCAGATGCAAGCATTTTTTTGATGCTGTCGTTTTTATCACGGGTTGTAACCGCATTGATAGGAACTGACAATACATTCACAACCGTTTTGGTCTGAATATCCGCACTGGCGCTCATGCCGGGGCGGAAGGGAAATGTTCCCTTACCCAGCATATCCTTATAGCTCTCGGGCAACAGGCGGATGTAAACTTTGTATTGGGTAACATCGTTGCTGCTGGTGGTAAGTGCCGATTGGGTTGAAGCTCCGTTATTGCTGCTGGCAATCTGTGTAACAATACCTTTGAATTTCCTGTCGCTGTAAGCATCAATACTTACCACAGCACTATCATACAATTTCACTTTGGGAATGTCGTTTTCGCCAACATCCACCCTGATCTCAATTTTTGACATATCTGCGATACGCAGCATTTCTGTACCCACATTAAAACTGTTACCTGCTACTTTCTCGCCCATCTTAACACTCAGCAGGCTCACCACGCCATCCATCGGCGCTACAATTTCGGTTCTTCCAAGATCTTTGTTGGCCTTTTGCAGGTTGGCATAAGCTGTTTGTACGCCGGCCTGGGCTCCCGCAACATTGGCTTTAGAACTCCTGATCGTTTGCAAAGCGGCTTCATAATTTGCCTTTGCACTTTTATAACCAGCTTCAGCAATATTGAATTCACTCTGGCTGATCACTTTATCAGCAAACAGTTTTTTCTGCATGTTATAATTCTGTTCAGCCTGGTTCATCGTTGCCTTCAACCCTTCCAGCGCTGCTTCTGAATTGGCGACCTGGGCCTGTGAAGTTGCCACCTGCGATTGGCTCTGCGCTACACCACTGGCAGCCTGGTTACGCTGAATATTATAAATGTCGGCGTAGATGCGTGCCAGCAATTGCCCTTTCTTAACGGTATCTCCTTCTGCAACGCTCAGTTCTGTGATCTCTCCGCTGATGTCCGGACTGATCTTCACTTCTACTTCGGGGTATATTTTACCACTTGCATTCACAACTTCGGTGATGGTACGGCGTTGTACTTTTTCAGCACTAACTTTTGTGCCTTCATCTTTGCCGAATACTCCGGCTTTCGACAATACAACCAACAGAACCAGCAAAATTCCCACGCTGATCAATATCCATTTCGCTTTCTTATTCATAATATCTCTTTAAAAAAATTTCTCAATAACAATACCTATCTGTCTTTTACATTTTCATTACGATAGCCCATTTACAACTTCAATCCCTGCCCTTTGTAAAACTCCAGCACTTTCATCTTGAAAACATAATCAAAGTGATTGTATGTGTATTCAAGTCTTGCCTTGAAAAGATTGTTTTGGGAAGTGATCAGGTCGTACGTGTTCAACATGCCTACTTCGTAGCGTTTGCCTGCATACAGGTAAGTTTTTTCGCTGGCATCGAGTGCTTTTTTGGAAGCATTGAATTTTTCCATGGCTGTTAAAGCTGCTGTATAAGCCTGGTATATATTCTGCTTCAGGTTTTGATTGTCCAGTTCTTTCTGCAATTTCAAAGAGGCAAGGTTGAGTTTACTGCGCTCATATTGTGTACGCAGGTTGTACGAATTGAAGATCGGCACACTCAGGCTCAAACCAACAGATTGCCTGAAATTGTCTGACAACTGTGTACCAAAAGCCGTTTTGCCATAAGCATACAAATTATAAGGTTCCAGTGGATATACATCATAGCTGCTGCCGTTCACGTTCACACTTCCCAAAGGAATATTTACCGGCGTTGAACCACTAATATACCTGGCCCTGTTGTTGTAACTGCTGCCAAGGTTTCCGTAGACAGACAAAGTAGGATACATGGCTCCTTTCGCAGCAAGTTTATATTTTTCTGCAGCCTTTAGTTTAAGGTCATTGTATTTCTGAAGCGGTTGGTTTGCTACAGCCAGTTGAAAAACGTTTTCCGGCATAAGATCCGCAATGGGATCAACCGGGATAAGATCAACAGGAGGCGTGTCTACTTCAAACGGTGCTGCTGCATCAATACTCATGTAAGATTTCAGCGTGAGTTCCGTGTTGGTTACCGCTGCCTTTGCTGAAATATAATTACCACTGTCTACAGCCAGTTGTGCTTCTAGCTGTGTTGCATTTAATTCCGGCAATGAGCCTGCGTCAACCAGTTTTCTTGTATTGGAAAGCTGCGCTGCTGTCTGCTGCACCTGCACGAGAGCAATCTTCTCCTGTTCCTTTGCCAGCAGCACCTGCAGGTAAGCATTGGCTGCAGTAAGTGCAATATCATTTTTGATCTTATCTACATAAGATCTTGCTGCCAGTAATTCCCATTGATTGCCGAGTATCGTATTTCTTTTGCTGAAGAAATTAAAAATATCTGCGCTGCTTTGCAATTGCATACCGGCAGACAAGTATGTTTCTGTAATACGGCTGAATGTTGTTGGATCCTGGTTACTACCACTGCTATAGCCAGTATTGGCACTGAAATTTGCATTCGGTAATTGCGAAAGCCTGCTTTGCTTCAAAGTAAGCGCTGCTACCCTCGCCTGTACTTCATTAAGTTTAACGGTAATGTTGTTGGCCATGGCGTATTCCACCACGGATTTGAGATCCCATTTTTGCTGAGCAAAAGAAGAGGAACCCAGAAGGTTAAAGAGGAATAAAGAGAATAAAACTTTGCGCATACAGCAAAAATATAGCTTCTGCCAATAAACCCGGTATTTGTATTTTATAAACGGTAGCTTATGAAAATTAAGCTTTTAAAACTCTGTACCTGCTTCAGGAGGTTATAATTTCTCCAATGCCTGTTCCAGGTCGGCAACCAGGTACCCGGCATCCTCCAGCCCCACATACATCCGAACCATCCTGTGCTCAGGAAGATTGCTGTTGAAATCAGCCGGGTTCATGCCCACGATCTTTGGTATCACCAGGCTTTCGTAACCTCCCCAGCTTACTGCCATCAGGATATGTTGCAGGCTTTCGCAGAACAATTCTACCTGTTGAGCTGTACCTGCTTTCAGTACAAAACTCAATAAGCCGCAGGCGCCTGTCATCTGCTGCCGGGCAAGTTCATACTGCGGAAAGCTTTCATCAAAAGGAAAGATCACGGATTCTACTTTGGGATGTGCTTTCAGGTAGCTTACGATTTTACCTGTGGTAGCGCTCACCCTTTCCAGCCTTACAGGAAGTGTACGCAATCCCCTTAATAACAACCATGCATTGAAGGGCTGAATACCGCTACCGATACTCATGTATTCGCTGTTGAATATCCTTTTGAGCATACTGTGGCTTCCCGTTAGTACACCGGCAACGGTATCGCTGTGTCCACTGATATATTTTGTAGCCGACTGGATGCAGATATCAATCCCGTATTTTATGGGCTGCTGGTAAATTGGTGTGCAATAACTGTTGTCGCAGATGGTGACGATGTTCTCTGCTTTGGCCAGTTCTGCAACTGCCTGCAGGTCCTGCAAAGCATAGGTCCAGCTGTTCGGACTTTCAAGATAGATCACCGATGTATGCGGCAGGATCGCCCGTTCAAAATTTTCAATATCAGTGCCATCAATATAAGTGGTTGTTATACCGAAACGCGGCAGGATATCATTAAATAATTTCTGCGCCCAGGAATAAGGTTCTTTTACACTTACAATGTGATCACCGGATTTCACATTGGCAAAAACGGCAGCAAAGATGGCGGCCGCTCCGCTGTTTAAAACAAGGCAATCTTCAGCTCCATCCAGTGCGGCCAGTTTTTTACAGAGAATGTCTACCGTTGGGTTATTGCCCCTGCTGTACAGGAAAGCATCATATTCATCTGCCATTGCCTTGCGCATATCCTCCACTTTGCCGTAAGCGAAATTACTGGTTTGAATGATCGGGGGTGCAATGGCGTTGAAATACTGATCCCGTTCTTCGCCAAGTTCATTGAGAATAAAAGATAGATCCATGTTACCTGTTATTATCCGTTTGTTTGCGCATAAATAACCAGTAGATCAGTATGAATGCGATCAATACACCCAGGCCGATAAGCGCCAGATGTGGTGTATTAATGCTGATGCTGATACAAACAAAACTATATGCTGCAATAAATATGATCGGTTGTAAGGGGAAGAATTTCATCTTGTAAATTCCTGTACCATCGAGGTGGCGGGTGCGTTTTCGCAGCATGAAAAGTGTTGCTGCAGAAGTAGCCATGCCAAATGAATCCAGGAATATTGAGAAGCTGAGGATCTTTTCAAATGTGTCGGCAAAAAACAGTACCACAACACAAATGGCTGCAAAAACCGTTAAAGAAAGAACCAGCACATTTGTTTTGTCATTCTTTCGCTGAAGCGCTTTTGGCAAAACCCCGTCTTCACTCATAGCATAAACCACACGGGGATTGCTCATCAGCTGGCCGTTCACATAAGCCAGCACCGAGAGGAAAAGTAATACTGAAAAAACATTGGCGCCCGTTTCCCCGAACATCTTACCTACCACAACCGAGGCTATTTCACTGGTCGTTTTCATGTTATCGAAACCCACTATTTTATAGTAAGCGATATTCACAGACAGGTATAATAATATGATCACCGTTATGCCAATAAAGATTGCTTTGGGGATATTACGGCTTGCGTTGCTTACTTCGTTGCCGAAATTGATCGTTTGCTGGTATCCCCCGTAGGTAAATGAAACCGCTATCAATGCGACGCCAAAGGAACGTACCCAATCGGCCAGGCTGGTATCTGCATTTACTACTGCCGCAGCCGGACTGTGGTCGTAAGCCGGCGGGTATAACAATGCAGCGATCAGCAACAGGATCATGCTGATCTTTATCATCATGAGTACGGTTTGGGTTTTCCCGCTCATCCTCAAACCCATCATATTCACTCCATAGAATATAAAGATGGCAGAAAGAGCGATCAGTACTTTAACAACATTGGCCGCTTCCGGTAGAAAAACCTTGGTGATATACCCGGCTCCGATCAATGCAACACCGGAAACGGATGCTGCATTTGAAATGAGTATGCTGCAATTGAGCGCAAATGCTATGGATGGGTGAAAAGCATAAGAAAATACTTTATAATAACCACCTGTTACCGGGTACCGGGAACCTATCTCTGCATAAGTAAGCGCCCCGCAAAGGGCCACCAGCCCACCAACGATCCATGCGGCAAAAAAAACCTGCGGGCTCAATGAGGCGCTGGCTGCATCCCTGGCGGTACGGAATATTCCCATACCGATCACCAGTCCGATTACAATGAAAGTAAAATCAAAGAGGTTCAGTTTTGCCTTTCCTGTCATTTTCTGAAGGTAATCATTTTTGCAATGTCCTAAAAATCAACGCATCTGAAAATAAAAACACGAAGACCAGGCGTGGCGGGTCCTTTTCCTGGTTCCTGATTAAAATCAGATTGGTCAAAAAAAATAATTGATTACTTTTGGAAAAAATAAATCAAATATGAAATCTATTGTACGCTTAGTTGTAGTTATGCTGGCTTTGATTCCTGCAATGAGTTTTGCCCAAACAGCCAAACAAACATGGCCTGAAATGAAGAACTTCCACAGGCTGATGTCTGGCACATTCCACCCTGCTGAAGAAGGAAATTTTGCACCGCTCAAACAAAAAGCAGACAGCCTGCTGATCGCAGCCAAAGCATGGAAAGCTTCTAAAATTCCTGATACATACAAACCAAAAGAAACAAGTGAAACCCTCGATAAACTGGTTGAACAACTGGTTGTTCTCCAGGGTGCCGTTAAAGCCAATGCTGCTGACGAAAAACTGAAAGTGCTCATTTCTGATGCACACGACATTTTCCACAAGATCGTAGGAGAATGTAAAAAAGAAGATTAATCTGATCAAATACAATACTGGAGCCGCTTCAATGAAGCGGCTTTTTTTGTTCAAAACTTTTTACAGGATATACGCCCTTCTTTATACATTTGCTGCGAATTCGGTCCCCGATATGTTCGGGGTTAAAAGGGAAGTCCGGTTAAATCCCGGCGCTATCCCCGTAGCTGTAAATACCCGCCGTGCGCAAAGCCGGCAAACACCAATTCTTCATACCACTGTTCGCTGAGGCGAATGGGAAGGTGATCAGGTGGGGTTGAGCCAGAAGACCTGCCGCTTTCAGTTAACAATCATTCAAAGCTTTCGGGTGAAAGGCATGGAATGTAAAAGCCACCGGGCATTTATATTTCGCCGTGTTTGTTTACAGACACATTTTTCCAGGAAGCAGTCACCAAAAAATTTTCAGTAAATGAAAAGGAAGATTTTTCTGCTGGCTGCTATGTTATCAGGCAGCCAATTGTACGCACAACAAGACAGTACAAAAAATTTAGATGATGTTGTTGTTACGGCAACAAAGTATCCCATCAAACAATCCCTTACCGGCAAGGTTGTAACCGTGATCACCCGGCAGCAACTGGAACAGGCCCCAGGCAAAACAATTGCCGAAGTGCTGAACAGCCAGGCCGGGCTTATTGTGAATGGTATCAGCAATTCACCGGGAACAAACCAGGATGTTTACATGCGTGGAGCCAGCGCCGGAAAAACACTGATCCTGCTGGATGGTGTTCCGGTATATGATGTTGCGGGTATCAGCAGCGCTTATGACCTGAACTTTATCAGTATCGACCAGGTGGAAAGAGTAGAGATATTGAAAGGAAGCCAATCTACTTTATACGGGAGTGATGCCATTGCCGGTGTGATCAACATCATCAGTAAAAAAGGGGGAAGTAAAAAGATAGGTGTTGATGCAGGATTTGCCGCCGGATCTTACAACAGTTTCAGGGAGAACCTGTCTGTTAACGGAACCATCCGCAAAACAAATTACAATATCCAGTACACAAAGGCAGACAGCAAGGGTTTTTCTTCTGCTTACGATGACCTGGGCAACAGGAATTTCGACAAAGATGGTTTTAACCAGCATGTTGTAAAAGCAAACATCAACCAGAAACTGGGCAGCAGGTTTTCTGCACACCTGAATGCCCAATACAGTTGGTATAAAGGCGATGCTGATGCAGACCAGTTTCTTGATGATGCGGATTATACATTCACTTCAAAAAATATAATGGCAGGCATCGGCGCTGATTATTCATTTGGAAAATCAGTGCTGCACTTTAATTACAATTTCAATAAAACGCAAAGAGATTATCTTGATGATTCTCTTTCTGCACCGGGCTTTGCTTACTTCAGCAAAGGAAAATACATCGGCAATTCTCATTTTGCAGAGCTCTACAGCAATCTCGCCATCAACAAACATATTGACCTCCTGGTTGGAACAGATTTCCGCCAGCAGTTTACCGACCAGGATTATTTTTCACTCAGTTCCTTTGGTCCATACACTGATAAACTGGGCGACACTGCCAAAGTGAATCAACTGGGTGTATACAGTTCTCTTGTATTAAAAAATCTTTCGGGTTTTAATGTTGAGCTGGGCGGACGTTATAATTATTTTAATAAATACGGAAGTGTTTTTACTTTCTCATTCAGCCCTTCCTACACTATTGCTGACAAAGTAAAACTGTTTGTGAATGTGGCTTCGGGTTTCAAAGCCCCAAGCCTGTACCAGGTGTATTCAGAATTCAGGAATCCTTATACAGAACTTGAACCGGAAAAGTCGCTGAGTGTTGAAGCTGGCATCCAATACAAAAAAGAGAATGTGAGTATAAGGGCCGTTTACTTCGTCCGCAACCTGCAGGATAATATTGTGTTCTTTTCAGCAGGCCCGCCGAACTATGAAAGCTATTATATCAATGCCAACAAGCAAAAAGACAAGGGTTTTGAACTGGAAGCCCAGGTGAATTTTGGAAAAGTATTACTCAATGCCAATTACACGAACCTGGATGGCCGTATAGAAACAAAAGAAAACGGAAAGGATACTGCTTATTTTAACCTGTACCGCAGGCCAAAGCAATGCATCAACCTGAACCTCGGGATCAATATTACCAACAACTGGTACCTGGCCACTGCTGTTCAGAGTATCGGTAAAAGATTTGAAGGAGTATTTGGCGGCGCACCGGTTGAGATGCCTTCGTATTATACATGGAACCTGTACTCAAGCTATATGCTTCCATACAATATCAAGATATTTGCAGACTGCAAGAACATCACCGACGAGCAATATTTTGAAGTAAGAGGATATAACAGCCGCAGGTTTAATTTTATGGCAGGTATTTCAGTAAAGTTATAGTCGCTGTTGTTAACAATGAATTACTGTTCACATATTCAGCTATCGATTGTTTGTATCAGCAATATATTTACTAACGGCTGAACCGATCAGGGAACTGAACCTGGGTTTACAGTAGCACAAGAGCTTACTCATGGCTGTCCCGGCAATGGAGGTAATTTTTGCCGGGGCTCCTTTTTTGTTACTTTTTAGGAAAAGCAAAAAAGTAAAGTAAAAATTATAAGTGCTTTATTGAAAAATAATTTTTGTTGAGCATTAATGAGTATAAGTAATGACCATGCATGAAAAGAAATATTGCCCACGTTGCAACCATTCATTCGAATGCAAGGCGGGCAGTATTTCCCAATGCCAGTGTAATGATATAAGACTCACAGCAGCAGAACGGGAGAGAATCGGGTTGCTGTATAACGATTGTCTTTGCATTGATTGTTTGCATGAACTCCAGCTTCAATTCAAAATGCCCGCAAAAGACTGATCCCAGGGCAAGATTTCGCCCCAGTTTTCGTTTAAATGGAGGAACTTTATACCGGTATCCATTTATGAAAAAGAGCTGCTTACTTTTAACCTTGCTTATGCTTACTGCAGGCTTACAGGCCCAGTATGTTTTTCATGGCAAAGTAGCAGATGAACAGTTGATTCCATTGGAAGCCGTATCGGTGAGTATAGAACACCCTAAGCTTGTAATAAAAACAGATTCTGCCGGATCTTATTCCTTCAGTTCTGCATCATCAAAAGTTGCTGTACATTTCTCACACATCGGTTATGAACCCCTAACCATTATCATCAGTCATAATGAGCAACCGGTTACTGTTCTCAGCAGAAGCAGTACCTATCTTTCTGAAACTATCGTAAATGCTTACGAACACAACAGGCTCACCCGCAATATTCCTGCAGCCGTAAGCATACTGAGCAAAGCCGCCCTGGAACGTTATGGCAACGAGTCTTTCGTTCCCGCTATAAATACTGTCCCCGGCGTTAAGATGGATGAACGTAGCCCCGGCAGTTATCGCCTCAGCATCCGCGGCAATCTTTTGCGCTCCACTTTCGGGGTGAGGAATGTAAAGGTTTACTGGAACGGCATTCCTTTTACAGATGCCAACGGCAATACTTATTTCAACGAACTTTCTTTAAGCAATGTAAATAAGATTGAGATCCTTAAAGGTGCAGCCGGAAGCATGTATGGTGCCGGAACCGGCGGTGTTATACTGATCAGTAATTACCCGGGCACTGTTCCGCAAAAAAACATCAGCGTGCAGGCTGTTGCCGGCAGTTATGGATCATTCAATGCATCAGCATCATACAATCAATCTTCCGCTACCGGCTGCAATACCATTTCATTTTCGCATCAACAAAGCGATGGCTATCGCAGGCAAACGAATATGCGGCGTGATGTTGCCAATTATACAGGATTGTATGAGCTGAGCAGCCGGCAGCAATTAAGAGCAAATGTTTTTTACAGCGATCTTTATTACCAAACGCCTGGCGGTTTAACATTGGCAGAAATGAAGGCCGATCCCCGGCAGGCCCGGCCGGCTGCGGGTATTTTCAACGGTGCCGAAGCACAACAGGCAGCCTTATACCTCAAAACGATGTATGCCGGACTAGGCTATGATTATACATTCAATGAGCATTGGAAGAATACAACATCGCTGTATGTATCTAATACCAATTTTAAAAACCCTACCATCCGCAATTACGAAAGAAAAACAGAACAGGGTATTGGATTCAGAACACTTACAAAATACAGCCACAAACCATTTACTACAGTTATCGGTGCAGAATACCAGTATGGTTTTACCAATACATCAACTTTCGGAAACAGGTTTGGCAATGCAGATACGCTTCAGTTTCATGATGAGATAGATGCAAGGCAATACAATATGTTTTTCCAGGCAGAAGCAAAGCTGCCCGCCGATCTCAGTATCATAGCCGGCATCAGTTATAATAATTTTCATTACGGGTTCATACGGCTAAGCCAGCTTCCTTCTTTTAAAGAGAGCAGTGATTTCAAAGGGCAATTTGCTCCCCGCATTGCTGTTCTGAAGAAAATCGGCGTAAACAGCAGCGCCTATATTTCTGTAAGCAAAGGATTCTCTCCTCCCTCCATTGATGAAGTGCATGCCGGTGATGGAAATTTCAACAGGCAACTGCTGGCAGAAACTGCTGTGAATTATGAAGCAGGTTTTAAAACAAACTGGTTCAAAAACAGGTTGGTAATTGATGCAGCTCTTTATTATGCAGGCCTTCGCAATACAATCGTGAGCAGGAGGGATATTTCAGGAGCCGATTATTTTGTGAATGCCGGGAATACGCGTCAATGGGGCCTGGAGATATCTTCACAATATTATCTTGTAAAAAGCAGTCGCAGTTTTATAAAGCAGGCCAGGTGCTGGGCGAACTATACTTATATAAATGCCCGATTCAGCAATTATACACAGGGCAGCAATAAGTATGATGGAAACCGCCTTACCGGAACCCCACCCAATACACTGGCAGCCGGTATCGATGTACAGACTTCCATTGGCGTCTATTGCAACAGCACTTATAACTACACTGATCACATTCCCCTGAATGATGCAAACAGTTATTTTTCGGAAGCATATAACTTACTACACATCCGCCTGGGTTATGCGATCAACCCAGGTAAAAAAATTGCCCCGGATATTTTCATTGCCTGGAGTCGTTCGTTCAACAATCCTTATAGCCTTGGTAATGACCTGAATGCTACGGGCAACAGGTTTTTCAATCCATCAGCTCCACAGAATTTCTATGCCGGTTGTCGTTTAAAGTTCATTTTAAAGTAATACACCCGGCTATCTCCCATGCGGTATAATTCTATATTTGTAGAAACTTCCTGCAATGAATTTTAATGATATAACACTTAAAGAAATACTCACCGTAACATTTACGTTGTTTGCGGTGATCGATATGCTGGGCTCTATCCCCGTACTGGCCACGCTTCGCAGTAAAATGGGGGGAGAGATCAAATCAGCACAGGCCACCGTTGTTTCCGGCGGATTGATGATATTGTTCCTTTTAATAGGAAAGGAATTTCTCGGCTTCCTCGGGCTTGATGTACAATCATTCGCTGTAGCGGGCAGTATCGTGATCTTTATTATAGGGTTGGAAATGATACTCGGACTGGAATTTTTCAAACCCGATAACAATCCTCAAAGCGGCAGTGTTGTGCCGATCGCCTTCCCACTCATTGCAGGATCGGGTACGCTTACCACCGTAATGAGTTTAAAAGCAAACTACCATGATATTAATATTCTCATCGGTATTCTCATAAACTGCATCGTAATCTATCTTGTTTTAAAATCACTGAAGTGGATCGAAAAGATTCTTGGTCCCAATGGCATGACAGTAATAAGAAAGTTTTTTGGTGTGATCCTGCTTGCCATTGCAGTTAAGATATTCGGCAGCAATATGATGAAGTTCGGGCATTGAGCGTATGAAGTGGAGATGCTGGCTACCGGATACTTGTTGCAGGATAGTGCTTTCGGATTAAAACAGCTAACAGGTTCCCTGCCCGACTACGTCACGCAGGCGGGGATTCCTGCAGGGGCATATTAAGTTATCAATACAGAAGAAGGAATATTGAATGATGTAGTGCCCGCCATTCATCGATATTCATACGCTATTTTACTCCTATAAAAAATTTTCGGCGTAATATTGCCAGCTCTTTCATTCAACGGCCCTTTAGTTTAATGGATAGAATTTCAGATTCCGATTCTGAAGGTACAGGTTCCCTGCCCGACTGCGTCACGAAGGCGGGGATTCCTGCAGGGGCATACTAAGTTATCAATACAGAACAAGGAATATTGAATGATGCAGCGCCCTCCATTCATCGATATTCACACGCTATTTTACTTCCATAAAAATTTTCGGCGTAATATTGCCAGCTCTTTCATTCAACGGCCCTTTAGTTTAATGGATAGAATTTCAGATTCCGATTCTGAAGGTACAGGTTCGATTCCTGTAGGGGCTACTAATTTCTACGCTTAAGTTCCGCTTTCCTGCCTGCTATATGATCATTTAACTTATACGCTTTGTGGTATTAATGTTTTCAGACAGATTATTTTCAAATTTTCACATTTCCACATCATCACATTTCCAAATTATCAAATTCAAAATTCATCATTCAAAATTTCCCTCCCTCCTCCTTACTCGCATTAAAATAATTCCTGTAAAACCTGTACATGAAATCAGCACTTATCAGTACCAGGAGATAAGGAAAGAAATTTTTTGTAAAAGGAAGTCTATGGCTGAACATATCCGTTTTATCGATGATGATCGCCAGCACGATCAATAACCAAACCAGTGTGGCGATAACAAGATTTTGTTTGGTGGGATGTTGAAACCACCTGGTATTTTTTAAATACGACATATGATTGCTTTTAAGTAATTAATAGATGCTTTAGTCATCTTTAACAGATTAGTAAGGAACACCCAGTCTTTTGAATATAGTTTGCACCTGTAAAACATTGTAATAACGGCCTACCCTTTCGCCAATCTCATTTTTAAAAGGTTTCAACCATTTTAAAAGTGTTTTACCCGAGATATCATACAATACACAGAGCTCTTTAAAACTATAGGGTTTAACCGGCAATTCCTTTCCCTTAGAATCTTGCATAGCAGAAATTTTATTGGTTCAGGTAAAACTGGTATTTACTCAGATTCATCATCTTTCCTGTATTCAAGAATATCCCCGGGCTGGCAATCCAGTGCTTTGCAAATGCTTTCGAGTGTATCAAACCTGATGCCCTTTGCTTTTCCTGTTTTCAGTATTGATAAATTTGACATGGTGATTCCAACATACGAACACAGCTCTTTGAGGCTCATCTTACGTTTGGCCATCATTACATCGATGTTTACTATTATAGACATGGTAAAATTTTAAAAATTAAAAAATCAGATCATCATCGCATCGCTTTCCTTCAATTCAAGGCCGTCTTTAAAAACATAACCCAATACCAGCATAGACAGACCTGCCAGGAAAATAGTAAAGTTAAAATCAGATAGAAATTCATAACTGCAATGCAGCTTAACAGGTACCAGCAGGCTCAGCTTAACAGCATTGAGTTTGAAGAGCCATATCCAGTAAATCAGGGCATTGGCCAGTTGTGGAATGATCAGTAAATAACCCGATGCTCTTAAATAACGTATGTTCTGCTGCGAAAAATAATCCCTGTTAAAGAAATTCCTGAACAGCCTGCTAAGCAGGTAAAGCAATACCGCTGCACATCCATAGCAAACCAGTTCATACAGGATGATCATAAATTGCTGAAACCCGTTGGCAGGTAATATGCGAAGTGTTTCTGAGCATTCATTTTCGCTTACGATTATATTGGGGTTGGCGTAGGCCCGGGCTTTTTCTTGCTTATAGGCTATCATACCAAGCGAATCATCCGGTATCCTTTCCACAATGAATTTTCCATTCAAAGCCGGTTGAATTCCGATAAAGCTAACCACTGAATCAACCTTTACAGGAATATTCAGCGTTCGGGCTGTATCCAGTGTTTTTCGATATTCGGTTTCCAGCATCCGGGAGGTTCCTGGTTCTGTAAATAACCCCTTTTTGAAATCTCCTGATTTTCTGAACCCATTACCAGATGCCAGCTCATAATGAATAGTTGTACCTGGTGTAATTGGTTCCTGCTCCGATTGATGCCGGTTCGCTTTTACTTCCAGTCCGGGGTTGCCCAGGCTAACCGTTGCTGATTTATTAAGGTTAACATGTAGGGGCTTATTTCTTACCTGTATAATAACCCGGAAAGTACCCACCAACAATGCAATGGCAGAAAACCAAAGAAACATTCTTGATAATAATGAACTGATCATAACACTAAATTTTATCGTTTTTAATAATAATTTAATGCAAAGTATAAATTATTTATTGTTTTACAATAATTTTTTAATGTTAAATAAATGAAAACATTGCTACTGATTGAATGTCAATAGATTGGGGAGTAAAAAAAATTTAGCAGATGTTTCAATTTAATAAGAATCGGGCCGATTGTAACAAGATTCATGAAGGTAAATGAAGGCTGCAAGCACATTTTATAATCCGATAATTTAATGATTATCAAAGTATTAAATTCTCAAACACACCCAAACTAGCCCAAACTGTCCCAAACACTCCCAAACGTCCCCAAACTAGCCCAAACACTCCCAAACGTGCCCAAACGTGCCCAAACTAGCCCAAACACGCCTTTTCATGCCTTTTTGATCCCAAACTAGCCCAAACACGCCCAAACAGGGAAAGCAGGTTTTTGAGTGCATCTATGTTTGTGTTGTGAAAGCGATTTCAGTAAAAAGAAGAAAGGAAGCTTTAGCCTTTTCGAGAATCACCAACCCTGAGACGCCGAGGCCTGGTTTCCGACCCGCAGAAAAGAATTAAGGAGAGTGATCAGGATTAATAAAAGGATTAAATAGTTGATTCAGGTTGAGAGTTTAGGGTTGATGCAGTGGTTACGTCCGATGCCCCGTTGCGTGTTTCACGCACGGAATTGCGCCGAGGCCTGGTACCCGACCTGCCGAACAGAATTAAAGCAAGTGATCAGGATAAATAAAAGGAATTAAAAAGTTGATGAAGAAAGTTGATACAGGTTGATGATTGAGGTTATAGGGTTGATGAAGTTGTTACGTCACAAAAATCCTGGAAATGAAAATGTCACTGAAAATAAAAAATCAAAAATGTCACAACATCCCGCTCAAGTACGCATAGCTCATTGGATACACTGCATACTTGCGTTGATTAAGATATATAAAATTAAAGCCATGAAAATATCAGGAAAAAAAACAACGAACAGCCATTTGGCAGAAGCCAGGAGAAAGCTGGGTTTTACACAGCAGCAATTAGCAACAGAGCTGGGCATCAGCAGAACGATGCTAGTTATGGTAGAACAGAACAAACGCAATCTTTCTACTGATGCCCTCTTAAAACTGGCCGCTCTTGAAATGAGCAGGGAAAGCCTGCCCATTGAACCAACACCAACTACCAGCACTACCCGAATGCCGGCCAACTACAGCCATGTGAGAGGCCGCCGCACCTGCACTTCACTGTTGATACAGGAAGCGGCCAGCGATCTTAAATGCCGCAGGCTGAAAGCCAGCCTCAATGAAATGGTACTGCAATATGAAAGAACCGTTAAATGGGTCGCCGTACTGGACGGTATGGATGCAGGGAGCTGTACGATCAAACGGCAACGGGAAGCCGCTGAAGCAAAGCTGGCTCGCAACAGCCTTGCCGCCCAGGCAATCCTAAAACACGAGATCGCCCTCGCAGAAGCCCAGGCAGAGCTGTTCAGGAATATGAGAGGGCATATTAATAATGAATTGGAGAGTGGGGGGAAATTTTGAATGTTGAATTATAAATGAAAAAGTGGAAGGCCTCGGAAATATCGAACAAGGAACAAGGAATGATGAATTATGAAGGAAAGGCAGATAGGAAAATGAATTGATCTATTTCCAAATTTTCACATTACCACATTTCCAAATTATCAAATTATCAAATTATCAAATTATATACAACCTCATTTTATAACCATCCCAAAAACAAAAGCCATGAACTATTCAGTTTCTATGCTACAAACCAAGAGCGATTGCGATACAATTATCGGCATCGCCAAATCAGAAAGAGACGGTTTGATCTACCGCAAAACCGGTCTTGAAAGGCAGCTCTCCAATGCAGCCTCCACATCGGTAGAGATCGACACCGACCTGGCATCGGCCACAGCGGAATTAAAGGCCTTGCAAACGGTGGTGGACGGCCTACCCGAAGGCCCCACCAAGGCTGAAACCCAGCGAAAAATCAAAAAGGTGGAATACCGCAAATTCCTCCTGGAAGAACGCAAGGGCAACTACGGCGTACTGGCCCTGTTGGAAAAGGAGTATGATATCGCCTGCCTCCAGAAAAACATCGAAGAGGCTGAGGCTTTCATCACTTCCATAGAAGACCAGAAGGCCACGCTTAACTAAGCAGGAAACAGCAGCAGCGGTTCGCCAAAGCAAGGCCGGCTTTCGGCCCACAAAAAACAGGGCAGCATACCGCTGCTGCTTTCCTTAAAACATTCACTACAAAAACAACGATCATGAACCATTATATATTCGACCGCGATTTTTATTCAGGCACCATCGGGGGAACTCTCCTTGCCTTAATGCTCAATATCAACGGGCAGCAATTACTTACCTCTGTCGTTGTTGCCGCCACCGGCGCCATGGCAAGTTTTATTGTATCGGTATTGTGCAGGTTTGCCTGGGAAAAGCTCAAGGAATATCGAACAAGGAACAAGGAATTATGAATGTTGAAGTGAAAGGCCACGAAGGCTCAAAATGAAATTTTAAATGAT
>JAFDXA010000288.1 GCA_018268185.1 Bacteroidota bacterium | reverse complement strand
AATTGTATTTGATTTTTTTTTACGGGTACCAGTTCCCGGTAAATAAATAGTTACAGTATGATTACCTGTTGCGTAAATTCAGTTTCCTTTCCTGAAGTAATGATGATTTTATAATTCCCTGGCGGAACTGATTCACGTAGCCTGATACTGCGTACAGCATTTCCGGCATCAAGAAGAATATTTCTTTGCTCAACAAGCTGACCCGAAGCATTGATCAGCCTCAGAACATAATTGCCAGCTTCCGGTAATGAACTGTGCAGCTGAATTGTTTTGGCTGTAACCGGGTTAGGGTAAACACTAAGTTCTTCTGCCTGCTGCACATTGCCAACACGAACGATGTTGCTGAATTTGTAAACACCATCTGTACCCACAGACCTGATGCGATAATAATTTTCACCTGTAAAAGCATCAGCATCAACCTGCATATAGGTTTTGAATGAACCTGAGCCACTGCTTACGGATTGTGTAAGGATGCCGGTAAAATTGATGCCATCACGGCTTCTTTCTACAATATACCGGGCGATGCGTTCCTCGTTCTCTACTTTCCAGCTGATGCTTACATTCCTGTTATCTGTGCGTTTTGCCTGCACTGATACAAAAGTTACCGGCGTAGGATTAGAACGAAGCAGGATGATGCGGAAGCGATCCGCTTTATAAGACAGTGGGTCGGTGCTGATCTCAAAATGATATACATTGCTGTCTGCACTGTTCAAAACGGTTCTGCTGCCAAGGTAGGTATCTTCAAGAGCCATTGCCAATCCGTTCCTGGTAATATTTGATGGTATAACCTGTAGAGTATAGCTACGTACCCTTACTCTTGATAATGCAAATGGGATTGTATCGGTGAGCTGTGTCAGCTTCCTGCTTTCTACAGAGAGATTTACACTGTCTCTTGTAATGGAAATGCTCTCACCTCCGTTCATTAATTTTTCAGCATCATAATTGTCAACCTCACTGCTGTATTCATTGCCAAGTTGTACCATGTTGCCGTCGAGCAGAACATCTTCTCCGTTTATTGATGTACGGAGGTTTGTTCTGATGGATATCCTGTCAGCATTCACACCGGCAGGCCTTGTTACAAGGTTACTGCCACTTACTTTACAATTCTCAGAGAATGAAATGGTGCCGGCAGTAAGTGGTGCTCTTACAAAAAATGCCTGTCCGGATTCTATATACCTGTTGCTGCCGCTGTAACTTCCGCCTCCCGGTGTAACATCGTAGCTGCTTCCGTTCCAGGTAAATGTTTGTGTACCTCCAAGTCCGTAAGCAGAATTACCGCTTTGTGTCAATTTCGGATCCCACACATAGAATACGAATGTTTGAACGCCTCCTGTTTTTGTCACCAGCGAGTAGTCGATGGCTGAAGCATAAGGATTGCCTATCGATTCAAATTTGCCTGCGCCAACCGTAATGCTGGCAGGAGGGTTGGCTGGCGTATACAGATTTCCTTTTGTGCGCAGGGTAGTAGCGGTAGCAGCCTGGTTGGAAGCGATCACACTTCGGTCGCCTCTTACCAATACCATATAACCTTTGTTGTTCTGTATGAGTGTGCTGTTGGTTGAAGGAACGTTATCGTACCAGCCATTGGCAGAATTAAATACTTTGATAGACGGGCCTGTAGGCGTATACACATCGTATCCCAAAGCAATAGCATTCGACTGCTGACCTGTGAGCATCGTGCCATAACCGGGATAACGGTTCTGGTTGGGCGAACTGGCGGAATCCTGCCATGCCTGGTTGATGGTTTGATTCCCGGTAACCGGTATGGCCAGGTGTTGCCAGGCTTTCGGATGATTGGGAATGTATCTCTCAACAGTAACTTTTCCGTTGATCGTTTTGCCGGTCATATTACCTATCCAGGCAGTGTTGGCAGCAGTTGATCTCAATGTAAGATGATCATTGCTGTTGAAAACAGTTCCATTTGAACCGTAATTAAGAGAACCTGTTATGCCGAGGTCTCCGGAGAGAGAAACCTGGCTGCTGTTGTTGATCAGCAATTGGAACAACTCATTCTGCAGGAAGATACCAGCCGGAATTACCTGCGCTGTTGTTCCGGTAAGTTCCAGTGTTCCGCTGGTAAAGATGTAGTTATTATTGCCGGAAATGGTTCCGGAAATTTTAAGCGTAGTATTATTTACTGTTAATGTAGCGCCATTGTCAACAACAATATTATTGGCAAATGCTGTTGCAGATGCTACCGGGTTGTGCGGCGTGCCGGCCGGTATAATAACATTGGTTGATGCTGAAGGAATTCCGCCGCACCAGTTCTGGGTATTGTTCCAGTCGGAACTTACCAATCCCGTCCAGGTGCCATTCACTGTAACTCCAACATTCAGCGAGGTGGCGCTGCTGTTTCCGCAGAAATTGCCTGCAGTAACCGCAATTACTCCAGCCCCTGCACCCGAACTAACGGTAATGCAGCTGGTACCCTGGCCTGCTGTAATATTCCATCCGGCTGGTACGGTCCAGGTATAAGTAGTGGCATTGGTAACAGCAGCGATGCTGTAAATAAAGCCAGCGGTATTTGCACAAACTGAAGCGGGCCCTGTAATGCTGCCGGGCGTAGCCGGAGCCGGATTGCTTACAGTGAGAATTTTTGAAGAAGAGATCGGGCTGTTACATCCACTGTTAACGGTATAGCTGATCGTTGTAGTTCCTGTTGCCAGTGCATTGATGACACCTGTGGTTGGATTGATGGTTGCTACCGAAGTATTGCTGCTGGTCCAGGTGCCACCTCCATCACCGGCAGTTAAATAAAGGAAAACACTGCCTATACAAACCGGGCTCGGGCCGGATACGGTTCCCGCATTTGCATTTACAGGAACTGTGATTGTTTTGGTGGCGCTGGCCGGACTATTACATCCTGAGTTAATACTGTAAGTGATGGTTGCTGTTCCGGCACCAACACCTGTTACAATACCAGTACTACTGTTTACAGAAGCCACAGAAGTGTTGCTGCTGCTCCAGGAACCACCGGCATCTCCGTTGCTTGTTAAATTGATTGAAGCGCCTATACATACTGTTGCTGCGCCTGAAACCGTTCCGGCATTTACCGATGGGTTAACCGTTATGCTCATACTGCTGGAGGCAGGGTTACATCCTCCCACAGCGTACCTGATAACAGTTGATCCTGCAGCTACTGCTGTTACCAATCCCGTACTGCTGTTTACCGTAGCAATAGCAGTATTATCACTGGTCCAGGTTCCGCCGGGATCGCCATTGCTGCTGAATGTATAGGTATT
>JAFDXA010000287.1 GCA_018268185.1 Bacteroidota bacterium | reverse complement strand
GCAGATGAATATGAAGACAACATGCACTTCCTCGTTGGTCAGTATTTCAAAAGAAATTACAACAAACTACTCGCAAACCTGCCGGCCGTAAGAAGCGAAGTGCAGATCCTCAGGATGGAAGTATGGGTTACCAATAAAAACGGAACCACCACAGAAACACGTGACATTGTTGGTCTGATGGATCTCGGCGAAACACATCCTTATCTTCAGCCACCACTGGTTAATGTTTTAACTTCCCTGGAAGTTCCTGCCAATGGCAACAATGATCTTTACAGCAGGGTGGTGAGTCAACCCAATGCCCGCGAACCCGGGTCAGTATACAGCAATCTAACCTTGTTGGGATTAAGCCCGGTACAGGATTTTGAAAAAACATTTGCCCGCAAACTCGATTCAACACAGTATGTATACAATAAAGACGTTGGAACACTTTCATTAAGCCAGCCATTGCAGCCTGATGAAGTGCTGGCAGTAGCGTATCAATATACCTATCGTGGTAAAATTTTCCAGGTGGGTGAATTCTCGCAGGATGTTCCACCGGATAGTTCAAGAGCTACACAGAATGTACTTTTCCTGAAATTACTGAAAGCAACATCACAAAGGCCAAAATTACCGATATGGCAGCTGATGATGAAGAACGTATACACCATCGGTTACGGAACCCTGTCGCCATCCGATTTTAAACTGGATGTGCTTTACCAGGAACCAGGTCTCGGTGCAAAACGTTATGCGCCCTTTGGTGATAAGAACCAGGGAACGCCTATCATTTCATTGATCAACCTCGACAGGCTGAACAGTCAGAATGATCCGCAGCCCGACGGGGTATTCGACTACGTGGAAAATTATACAGTTTACTCGCAGTACAGCCGTGTAGTATTCCCGGTGCTGGAGCCCTTCGGTCGTGATCTTGCCGTAGCCATCTATAATGATACCACAGGGCGGCCCATAAAAGATACTTTGTACTATGCGCTTTATGATTCCATCAAAGCGGTGGCGCAGCAATATCCAAACCTCGACAGGTTCGTATTAAAAGGCTCTGCAAAAACTTCAGGTTCTGCCGACATCAGTATTGGCTATAATATTCCGAAGGGATCTGTAAGTGTAAGTGCCGGCGGAAGAACGCTGCAGGAAGGGGTGGATTATGATATCAACTATGATCTTGGAACCATTAAAATAACCAACCAGGCAATATTGAATGCAGGCCTGCCCGTGCAGGTGAATTTCGAGAACAATGCCTCTTTCGGTTTGCAACAAAGAAATTACCTCGGGTTAAGACTTGATTATCTTGCCAGGAATACAGCCAAGGAACAGCTTTCGATTGGTGGAACCATCGTGAGGCTGGGTGAGAGGCCGTTCTTTACCAAAGTAAATTACAATGAAGATCCGATCCGCAATACTATGTACGGGCTGGATGTAAACTATCGCAAGGATATCCCAAGGCTTACAAAACTGCTTGATAAGCTTCCTTTTTATTCAACAACTGCACCTTCAACGATCAATGTGTATGCGGAAGGCGCTTACCTGAAACCGGGACATGCGCCGCAGATCGGCAGGGGATCGAACGGTTTGGTTTATATCGACGATTTTGAAGGAAGTAAGTCCGGTATCGATCTTCGCTTCCCGCTTATCAGTTGGGCAATGGCTTCTACGCCTTATGGCGCAACGGACATCAATGGCGCTCCCATTCTTACCGAAAGCACACTGAGTAATGATCTTCGTTACGGTATGAACCGTGCCAAGATTTCGTGGTACCAGATAGAACAGACATTACAGCAATACAAAGGAAACAACAACCCACTCGGCGGCAATGCTGCTGAATTAAGCGACCCAAGGGTAAGGGCTGTTTACCAGAAGGAAATATTCCCGCAACGTACTACCGGATTCGGAGAAAGTCAGCTGATAACATTCGACCTTTCTTATTATCCAAGAGATAAAGGTCCTTATAACTTTGATGTTTCAGGAACTTCATATTCTGCAGGTCTTGAACCGGGCGGAAGTGGTAAACTGAGAAATCCCAAATCAAGGTTCGGTGGTTTGATGCGTAGCCTCGATCAAACAGATTTTGAAACAAGCAATATCGAGTTCATCGAATTCTGGATGCAGGATCCGTTTATTCTCAACCCTACATCAACCGGTGGTAAACTGTATTTCAACCTGGGTAATATTTCAGAAGATGTTTTGAAAGACGGTAAACGTTTTTATGAAAACGGAATGCCAACACCCAACGCCCCGGCGCCGATAACAGAGAATAACTGGGGACGTGTTCCTGCAAACCCGCTGCAGGTTACCAATGCGTTCAGTAACACACCGGAAGACAGGCCATACCAGGATATCGGTTTTGATGGTTTGAGTGATACCGCAGAAGTGAACAAACGCCAGGCTTATTTACAGGATCTGCAGGCAACATTCGGCATCGGTTCTCAGGCTTATCGCGATGCTTTGAGCGATCCTTCCAGCGATGACTATGTGAATTACCGTGATGGCAGGTTCGGCAGTAACGACGGTATCCTGGCACGTTATAAAAATTACAACAGCCCTGAGGGCAACTCACCGATCAATACCGGAAGCGAATTCTCTGCAGCAGCAACCATGTATCCTGATGCAGAAGATCTGAATAAAGACAACACGCTTTCCGAAACAGAAGAATACTTCCAGTACATCGTTAAAGTTGAACCTCCTTCGAGTCCTGATATGGAGATCGGCCGGAATTTTATTGTTGATAAAAAAACAGTTACAGTAAACCTGGTAAATGGTCAGCCTCGTGCAGAAACCTGGTACCAGTTCAGGATACCGATCTCGGATTATAATAAGAAAGTTGGACAGATACCTGATTTCAAATCAATCAGGTTCATGCGTATGTACCTCACAGATTTTGAAGACAGTGTTACCATGCGTTTCGGTGTACTTCAACTTACCAGGAATATCTGGAGGAAATTCCAGTACAAGATCGATTCTACCGGAACTTATTCGCAGGGAACAGGTTCTACTTTCAATGTAGGAGCAGTTAATATTGAAGAAAATGATAAGCGTACACCATTGCCATATCGTACGCCACGCGAAATTCAAAGGGTGCAAACGCTCAGCAATAATGGTGTGAACCTGTTGCAGAATGAACAATCCATGAGCCTGCAGTTCTGTAACCTTACCAAAGGAGATGCGAAAGGTGTGTTCCAGACTTTTGGAAACAGGGACCTTCGCCAGTTCAGGAAACTTTCTATGTATATCCATGCTGAACAGGCAGAAAAACCTGCGAACACGATCGCCGACAAACAACTGACGGCTGTGATCAGGCTGGGTACTGATTTCGTAAACAACTACTACGAAGTAAGGATACCACTTACTTTAACAGGATTGGGAGCAGGAACATCGCCAGATACAGATGCCTACAATGATACGCTCTGGAATCCGCACAACTCACTTGAATTGGATCTGTCGGTACTCACCAAGATCAAAGAAGCCCGCAATGCATCTTCAGCAGCGATGGGGCAGATATACCGGCAACTGCAGGCAAATGGCCAGGTTTATTCCGTTATGGGTAATCCCAACCTGGGAGAAGTGCGTGGTATTTTATTGGGGGTAGAAAATTCAGAAGCTGCAGCAGCCTGTGGAGAGATATGGGTAAATGAACTGCGGCTTTCTTCACTGGATGAAACCGGGGGTTATGCAGCTCTTGGAAGGGTAGATGTGAACCTCGCCGACCTGGGAACGATCTCTGTATCAGCCAATACACATACAAAAGGATTTGGTACGCTTGAACAGCGGGTAAATGAACGATACCGTGATAACTTCTACCAGTTTGATGTGGCAGCTAATCTTGAAATGGGCAAACTGCTTCCTAAAAAATGGGGCATGTCCATTCCTGTATATGCAGCTTATACGCAATCGGTGAGTACTCCTGAATATGATCCATACGACCAGGATATAAAATTGAAGGATAAGATCAATTCTGCCGGAACAAAAGACAAGCGTGATTCGATCAGGCGTGCAGCTGTTGATTATACTTCTACTAAAACACTCAACTTCACGAATGTTAAGAAGAATAAAACCAATGGATCTAAATCAAGAATATATGATATTTCGAATGTTGATATCAGCTATTCTTATATACAAACGCTGAGTCATAACCCGTTGATCGAACACAATGAAGTTACGCGGCACAGGGCTGCACTCGGGTATAACTATGCACCACAGCCGAAGTATATTGAACCATTCAAGCGATTCTTCAAAAAAACAAAAACGCATTGGTTCGATCTGATAAAAGATTTCAACTTCAACCTGCTGCCTTCACAGTTGAGTTTCCGTGCCGATATCAGCAGGCAGTTCGGAGCGATCAAACCAAGAAGTGTAGGTGAATCGAAATACGTTATTCCTGAAACCTACGACAAGTTCTTCACCTTCCAGCGTGATTATATTCTGCGCTGGAATTTTACAAGATCGTTGAACCTTGATTACATGGCAACGAATAATTCAAGGGTGGATGAACCTGCAGGCAGGCTGGATACAAAACAGAAGCGTGATTCCATGTGGAATAACCTTTTTAAAGGAGGACGTAATACACTGTTCTACCAAACGGCAAGTTTCTCTTATACTTTGCCTACGAACAAACTTCCGTTGCTCGACTGGACAACAGCCAATGTTAAATACCAGGCCATGTATCGCTGGATAGGTGCTTCAAGACTGGCTGTGGATCTTGGAAATTTCATAGAGAATGGGCAGCAGAAAGAAGCTACCGTACAACTAGATTTCACCAAACTGTACCAGAAGTCGAAATGGCTGCGTGCATTGGATCTGCCTTCCAATAAAGAAGACAAAGCGAAATGGAAGAACCGCATTACCTGGGTGAAAGATTCCGTAACTACAAAGAGTGGCAAACGCATATTACAGAAGCGGAAGATCGTTGATAAAACAGCGATGCCTTATGTAAGCACGCCGGTGAAGATAATCGGTAAACTGCTTACCAGTATCAAACAGGTGAACTTCTCCATTTCTGAAACAGGTAATACAAGGTTACCGGGTTATACTGACAGTACGCAATTCTTCGGACAGAACTTCAGAAGCAGTGAACCGGGTTTTGATTTCATCATGGGTATGCAGCCCGATACAAACTGGCTGAACCGGAAATCGAAGGCGGGTGTTATCACGAGAGATACAACATTCAACGCATTGTTCCAGCAGAGTTTCGATCAAAAGATCACCTTATCGGCACAACTGGAACCGGTAAGGGACCTTACGATCACAGTTAACCTCAGTAAAACATTCAGTAAAAATTACAGTGAAACATTCAGGTATATAGATACAACTGCTGCAGGAAATAATCCAAAGCAATTCCTTCACCTGAACCCATACAGTGGTGGTGGTTTCGATGTTACTTACATCGCATTCAAAACATTGTTTGGCAAGTTCGATCCAAACCGTGTTTCTGAAACATTCAAAACATTTGAGGCAAACAGGCTGATATTGTCGAAACGTTTGGGAACCGCCAACCCGAACAGCCAGGTGCAGGGTGCTGATGGATATTATTATGGATATGGAAGGTATGCGGTGGATGTATTGATCCCTTCATTCATTGCGGCATATACCGGCCAGGATCCTAACAAAGTTTCCCTGATCAGGCAGAACAACCCGAATACAAGGTCAAATCCTTTCCGTGGTATTTTGCCAAAGCCAAACTGGAAAATCGATTACAACGGCCTCAGCAGGGTGAAGCCACTGGATAAGATATTTACAAACTTCACTTTGTCTCACGCATACAATGGAAACCTGAGTATGAATGGATTCACTTCTGCGTTACTTTACCAGGATGTTTCAAGGTCGGGCTACCCATCGTTCTACGATACAACATCCAAAAACTTCATTCCATACTTCCTGGTGCCCAACGTAACGATACAGGAGCAGTTCTCTCCATTGATCGGTGTTGATATGATGTTTGTGAACCAGATGCAGGCAAAATTTGAGTACACCAAAACAAGACAGTTGAGCCTTAGCCTGTACGATTATCAATTGAGTGAAGTAAGAAGCACTGAATTTACATTTGGTGCAGGATATCGTAAGCGGGGATTGAAATTACTGGCTGGATTAAAACTTCCGAAATTCCTGAGTAAGAACGGAACTGGTAAACTCGATAACGAGATCAACTTCCGTATCGATTATAAGATAAGGGACAATGTAACGGCCAACAGCAAGCTTGACCAGGATAATAATTTTGCAACCGGTGGAAGCAGGGAGGTTACGATCAGTCCGACCATTGATTATTTCCTCAACAACAGGATCAATATCAAGTTCTATTATGACCGCAGGAAAGTGGTGCCTTATATTTCATCCAGCGCACCAACTATCAATACAAGGGCGGGAATACAGATCAGGATATCCTTATCACAATAATGAAAGCAGTAAACAACAATATACAGGATGACATTCTTAACAGGGTGTCATTTTTTTTATAGCTATAGTTCAGTAATGTGTTTGAAGAAGTGAACATCATGCAGGCGTTTAAAATCATCTTGTTAACTGCAAGCTTAGTGAAGTCTCCGATAACTTAAAGTCTGGTAGCTGGCGGTTTTTACTTAGTCTTATTGTACCATTTTGCTTTCACCTTTATTTTTTGACACACTTTTGTATCAATTTCCCATTGTATTTTTTTTTGTGCCAATTTTCGAATCCAGCTTTTTGTGCCAATTTTTTTGTGCACTTTTTTGTATCATTTTTTCCCAAAGGCTCTTTGTATCATTTTTTGACTCAAGCTTTTTGTATCAGCTTTTCTTAACAATAACTTTTGTGTCGACTGGAATTTTTACTTTTTGTATCATTCTCTATTTCATTTTCAAAATGTTACTAAGTATTTCAAGTAAAAAGCCTGCAGTTAACAACAGCATTGCCGCAAACCGGGCAGACAATCGAACAATCAACTGTTAGGCACAACTCATCTTCAGTAAACTGGCTTAACAAGTAACCAACCCACCGGCAGTTTCTGGCTACACTCCAAGTCTGCCGGCTGGCTTTTGTGGTTTCGGAAAACTTTCGTTCCCTTAATCAGCATTCCAAACCAGGCGGACAAAGCAGCAAATTACCGGCTTGATGGCAATGCCTTCGCGTTTAAGATAGCAAACAAAAGCGGGAACATGTAGAAATGTTCCCGCTTCAAATTGAATTTATATGGATCGTTGTTAACCGAACATTTCCCTCACTTTATCAAAGAACGATTTCTCTGATTTCTCGGGTTTGGGCTCAAAGTTTGCGGAAGCCTGCATTTTTTCCAGCATGTGTTTTTCTTCACTGGTTACATGTTGTGGGGTCCAGATATTTACATGAATGAGTTGGTCGCCTTTTTCGTAGCTATTCACATGCGGGAAACCTTTTCCTTTCAGCCTGAAAATTTTACCACTTTGAGTACCTGCAGGTATTTTTATTTTAGCCCTGCCATCAATGGTAGGAACTTCTACCTGAGTGCCGAAAACAGCATCCGGGAAAGATATGTGCAGGTCGAACGCAACATTCAAGCCATCACGTTGCAGTTGTGGATGCGCTTCTTCTTCTATCAGAACGATCAGGTCGCCG
>JAFDXA010000286.1 GCA_018268185.1 Bacteroidota bacterium | reverse complement strand
TATTTGTAGTATTGTTGAAGCAGCGTAAATATAGATACAAAAATCTTAATAGGTCGATATTAACAGAACTTGATTTCGCTGCCTATGCAGAATGGCCGGGAAACCTTAATTTTACACGATATTAAAAGTTTATTTATGAGCCGTATCTTCAGAATGATCATAATGAGTGCCATCGTTGCACTTTTTGCTGCTTCCTGCTCTAAAGACTATAGTTATGAAGGTGGGGGTGGAACAACCAATGGAACCGGGGGTACAAGTTCCGGAACAGCAGTTTATACACAGGTTGGCGCCCCGGGGGTATGCACAGCGCCTGTTATCAATGGTAGTTATGTTACCGGAACGCCTATGAATGCATCCAATACGGTGATCATCCTGGTGAATGTTGTTACCCCGGGAACTTATACCATAACTACCGGTGCTGTGAACGGTATTAATTTTACGGGATCAGGAACATTCATCACAACAGGTCAGCAGATATTGTCTCTTACAGGTTCCGGAACACCGGTGTCTTCAGGAACTTATTCATACATACCTGGCTCAGGTGGCGGTTGCTCTTTTGGTGTTACTGTAACGAGTGCTTCTGCATCTACTGCAGTGGGAACTTTAAACTGTGGTTCTGCAACGGTTGCAGGAACGTATACGCAGGGCACCTCATTAACTTCTTCGAATACGATTACCGTACCTGTGAATGTTACAACCGCGGGCAATTATACAATAAACGCCATAGCCAATGGTTGTACTTTTTCGGGATCCGGGTCACTTGCTGTAGGAACACAAAACATAGTACTTGCCGGAAGCGGAACTCCGGTTAACTCAGGCACAACTTCTGTAGCAATAACACTAGGTTCAAGTGTTTGCAGTATTCCCGTAACCTATGCCCCCGGATCAGCTCCTACCGATTATTTCAGGGTTAAGATTGACGGTGTTCTTAAAACTTTTGATGTAGGTCTTGACGGAGATATTACCCCGCTAATAATGCCCAATACGGTGGCAATTTCAGGAGATAATGCAGTAGGATCTGATGAACATCTAGATGTTACAGTTCAAAGTTCCAATGCAATTGCAGTAGGAACATACCTACAGCCTTTGGGATTAAGTTTTTGTACTAGCCGCTACTATGATCCGGTATCAGGTCAGGGCTGGCAAGCAGGAACGCCTTCATCTCCTCCCTTGAAGGTAGTTGTAACATTCATAAGTGCTAACAGGATTACAGGAACTTTCAGCGGACAGTATTTTGATCTGAATGGAACCGGTACAAATTCAAAGCAATTTACAGAAGGAGAATTCAGTGTGGCTCTTCCATAAAACAGCATTTTAAAAATAAATTATTCAGCGGCAAATATATGTTTGCCGTTTTTTTATGCTTTCATCTTTTCCAGGTCTTTTTGCATTTTAAACATTTCATCTCTCAACCGGGCTGCCTCCATGAAGTCGAGATCTTTGGCCGCCTGCTGCATTTGTTTTTTTACTTTGGCTATGGCTTTTTCCAGCTGAGGAATCGTTTTATAAACCTCCTGTTCTTCAGCAGCAACAGTCACCAGGTCTTCATCTGCCTGCAATGCATAAGGCCTTGACGGATCATACCCCTTTACATCCAGTACACTTCCCTGGGCAAACACCTGCTCTTTTGTTTTGCTGATTGTTTTAGGAACAATGTTATGCTCCATATTATGAGTGATCTGTTTCTCACGGCGACGGTTTGTTTCATCAATGGTCTTCTGCATACTGTCCGTCATGTGATCGGCATAAAAGATCACAAGTCCGTCTACATTACGGGCTGCCCTGCCGGCGGTTTGTGTAAGGCTTCTTTCATTTCTTAAAAAGCCTTCCTTGTCAGCATCCATGATAGCTACCAGTGATACTTCGGGAAGATCAAGCCCTTCTCTTAACAAGTTCACACCAACAAGTACATCAATGATACCCAACCTGAGTTCACGAAGTATCTCCACTCTTTCAAGTGTATCAACTTCACTATGTATGTATTTTGATTTGATGTTGATACGACCGAGGTATTTATTCATTTCTTCGGCCATGCGTTTCGTTAAGGTTGTAACCAGTACACGATCGCCTTTGGTAACGCGTTTGTCTATTTCATCCAGCAGGTCATCGATCTGGTTAAGTGAAGGCCTGATCTCGATCAGCGGATCCAGCAAACCGGTCGGGCGAACAACCTGTTCAACAACAACGCCACCGCATTTTTCAAGCTCATAATCACCGGGTGTAGCTGAAACATAGATGGTTTGGTTGGTAAGATTTTCAAACTCGTGAAAATTCTGCGGACGGTTATCCATGGCCGAAGGCAAACGGAATCCATAATCAACGAGGATAAGCTTGCGGCTCCGGTCACCACCATACATACCGCTTACCTGTGGTATGGTTTGATGGCTTTCATCAATAATAGTGAGGTAATCTTTTGGAAAATAATCAAGCAGGCAGAATGGTCTTGCCCCCGGGTTCCTGCGGTCGAAGAAGCGGGAATAGTTTTCTATACCATTACAGTAACCAAGTTCCCGTATCATTTCAAGATCATAGTTCACCCGTTCACTGATGCGTTGCGCTTCAATATATTTTCCGCTCTTTTTGAAGTATTCTACCTGGGCCGCACATTCATCCTGTATTTCACTGATCACCTGCGCCATCATGTCTTTTGGCGCCAGGTAGAGGTTTGCAGGAAATATGGCGGCGTGTTCAACCGTGCTGATTCTTTTGCCACTGCTCAGTTCAAGCGTTTCAATGCTTTCGATCTCATCGCCAAAGAAACTGATGCGGTAACCAAAATCGACATAAGGCAGGTTGATGTCAACAGTATCTCCTTTTACCCTGAAAGTTCCCCTGGTAAAATCTCCCTGGCTACGCTGATACAAGGAATTCACAAGCGAATGCAGGAAGCCCTGTCTTGATATTACCTGGCCCTGGTTAATGCGTATGATCCCGTTCTCATAATCAGTGGGGTTTCCCATGCCATAAATACAACTCACACTGGCAACGATCACAATATCCCTTCTTCCGCTGAGCAACTGCGCTGTTGCCTGCAACCGGAGCTTATCCAGTTCATCGTTAATGCTCAGGTCTTTTTCAATATAGGTATTGCTTACGGGAATATAGGCTTCCGGTTGGTAGTAGTCGTAATAGGATACAAAATAACCCACTGCATTTTCAGGAAAGAACTGTTTGAATTCTCCATACAACTGTGCTACCAGTGTTTTGTTGTGTGTGAGAACCAGTGTAGGCTTCTGCACATGCTGAATTACATTGGCCATGGTAAATGTTTTACCACTCCCGGTAACTCCCAGCAAGGTCTGATGCTTTTCTCCGTTAAGTACCCCTTCCGTCAGTTGACGAATAGCTTCCGGCTGATCACCTGCCGGAGGAAAGGGGGCATGTAATTTAAATGTTGACATGTAATAATATTCAGGCTTAAAATTAAAACAAACCGTTATGCAAATATTTTATCCGTTGCCCGGTACGGGTTTTCTTTCCGTAACATAGCGGATCACCCATGCAATGCTGAAAGAAGGAATAAAATCCGAAAAAGGAAGGGCTTCTTCTATAAAGTTCAGCAAACCTCCAAAAACACCAAATCTTCCGCCGAAGAACCTGTAAAACAGCAAACCGGAAATTGGCGCCCAGATGATATCTGTGAACTCACCAAGGCCTGGTGCGGCAAAACTGGCATAACCCAGGATATCCATCATGATACAGATCCATATTGATGGTAACCTGTATGTTGTTTTTTCCATGCAGCATTATAATCAAATAACATGCTGGAAACCAGGGTTGCCGGAATGACAGCCCCCGACTGTTACCAAAGCGATAATAGTTTGAAAAACGGCTTGCCGTCCGGCTGAATAGCCGTACCTTTGCGGCTCGAAAAAATGGGGTCGCCATACCGAAGCCAGTACTACTGCCCGGCTTTAACTATGGAAGATGCCAAACAACAACAAAATGAATATTCGTAACATCGCAATCATTGCACACGTAGACCACGGTAAAACAACTTTAGTTGATAAGATCCTGCATGCCACTAAAGTATTCAGGGAAAACCAGGATGCCGGGGAACTGATCATGGACAGCAATGATCTTGAAAGAGAGCGTGGGATTACCATCTTCAGTAAGAATGCAGCGGTTGTATATAAGGATGTAAAGATTAACGTGATCGATACCCCTGGTCACTCCGATTTTGGAGGCGAAGTAGAAAGGGTTCTGAAAATGGCCGACGGGGTAATCCTGCTCGTGGATGCATTTGAAGGCCCAATGCCTCAAACAAGGTTCGTATTGCAGAAGGCATTACAACTGCACCTGAAGCCGATCGTGGTGATCAACAAAGTTGATAAACCCAACTGCCGCCCCGATGAAGTTCATGACGCTGTATTCGAATTGTTCTTTAACCTGGATGCTACAGAGGAACAACTTGACTTTCCTACCTATTACGGATCGGGTAAAAACGGCTGGTTCAATGATTCATTAACACCAATCGATAATATTCTTCCGTTGCTTGATGGTATCATCAAACATGTTCCGGCTCCAAAGGCAAATGAAGGTACGCTGCAAATGCAGATCACTTCCCTGGATTATTCTTCTTTCCTTGGAAGGATAGCTGTGGGTAAAGTTGCCCGTGGCGCTATCAAAGAAAACCAACAGATCGCCCTGATGCAGGCCGACGGCAGCATTAAAAAAATGAAAGTGAAAGAACTATTCGTTTTTGAAGGCATGGGTAAGAAAAAAGTAAGTGAAGTTGTGGCCGGCGATATATGTGCTGTTGTAGGACTCGATGAATTCAATATCGGCGATACCATCGCAGATGCAGAAAATCCCGAAGCCCTGCCTGTTATCAGTGTTGATGAACCAACCATGAGCATGCTCTTCGGTATCAACAACTCTCCTTTCTTTGGTAAAGAAGGAAAATTTGTTACCAGCCGGCACCTGCGTGACAGACTTATAAAAGAAACAGAAAAAAACCTGGCCCTTCGTGTAGAAGACAGTGAAAATGCTGATAGCTTCCTGGTGTATGGAAGAGGAATCCTTCACCTTGGTATCCTGATCGAAACCATGCGTCGCGAAGGCTTTGAGTTAACAGTAGGCCAGCCACAGGTACTTGTAAAGCATATTGATGGTGTTAAATGCGAGCCATACGAGATCCTGGTAGTAGATGTTCCTGCAGAATACAGTGGAAAGGTGATCGATATGGTTACACAGCGCAAGGGTGAAATGCAGGTGATGGAAACGAAAGGCGAAATGCAGCACCTGGAGTTCGAAATACCTTCAAGGGGATTGATTGGGTTGAGGAGCAGCATGCTTACCAATACTGCCGGGGAAGCTGTAATGGCGCATCGTTTCAGTGAATACAAACCTTGGAAAGGTCCTATTCCCGGAAGGAATAACGGTGTGTTGCTTTCAAAAACAACAGAAAAAACAACGGCTTATTCAATTGATAAACTCCAGGATCGCGGAAGATTTTTTGTAGATCCGGGCGACGATGTTTATGCAGGACAGATCATTGCAGAACATATCAAACCGGGTGATCTCGTTGTAAATGCTACGGAAGCCAAGAAACTTACCAACCACCGTGCAAGCGGAAGCGATGACGCCAGTCGTGCAGCTCCCAAGATTCTCATGACACTGGAAGAATGCATGGAGTATATTCAGGCAGATGAATGTATTGAAGTAACACCTAAAAATATCCGTCTCCGTAAGACCATCCTGAACGAAGAAGACAGGAAGCGTGCAAGCAAAGCAATGGCACAGGAAATGGCCTGATAAATGCTGGTTTTGTGAACGGGAATGTTGGAACCTGCCACCGTGTTAATTTGTGTTTGCGCAATGCCGCAGAACCACAAACTCAAAGTATATTTGCATCGTGAAGAAATGGACCAGCATATTATTCTTCTTTCTTGTAAGCCTTTTTAGCCAGGTTGTATCATTTGCACAGTGCTCCATGTGTACCAAAACAGCACAGCAACTCGGTGAAAAACCTGCTGCCGGTTTAAACTCAGCTATCATTTACCTGATGCTCATGCCCTTTGCCATTATAGGTTTTATCGGCTATCGCTGGTGGAAGAACAGGGCTTCTTATTCAGAAGAAGAAACCGGCAACTGATTACAGTTTGTCAATCGAAGCCTTGAGTTTTTCTGCATATTCCGGTTTGATAGATTCCAGTTCTGTAACCATTTTTAGTGCATCTTCTTTTGATTTCAGCGCAATGTAACAGAGCCCTGAATAATAGTATGGCAAGGCTGACTTTTGTATGCCCATCGACTTTTTGAATTCATTCAGCGCTTCATTGTATCGCTGCAATGAATAATAACAATAGCCGAGTTCAATGATCGCATTGTTGTAGTTTTTGTCAAGGGCAACCGCCTTTGAAAGATATGTCAACGCATCATTATACTGCGCTTTTTCATTGTAGCACCATCCGGCACCGTACTGCGCTTTTTTGTTGTCAGGATTTAAGGCAATCGCTTTCAGGAAATACTTTAAAGCCTCATCATAGTCTTTTTTGAGCTCTTTGTTCACATCCCCCAGACCGAGGTAGGGTACATAGGATCCTGGATCCACAACAATTGACCTGTTGTACTTTTCAATGGCGCTGTCAGCAATTTTCAGTTTATAAAATGCATAACCGAGTTCATCAAAAGTAGATGCATTTTCTCTGTTTAAACGAGCTGCGTTGTTGAGCGCTATCACGGCATCACTGTACTTACCGGCATCATTCAGGCAATAGCCTTTGCGGAAATAAAACTTATCGCTGGTTATATCTGGTTGATAAATTTCATAAATACTGAAATCTTCCAGTGCTTTGCCGAAGTTTTCCAATCCATAATAAGCCTCTCCACGATACTTGTATGCGGATTTATATTCTTTATTTAATTCAATACAGCGGTCAAAAGCTTTTACGGCCTCTGCATATTTGCCCAGCATCTGGTTGGCATACCCGATCTCAAAATGTATTTTTGATTCCGAAGGACCTAGTGTTCTGGCCTTTTCAAGATAATATAGTGCATCGGTGTATTTTCCAAGCTCGTTGCAGCACCAGCCGGCTTCAATGTAAGCCCCCAGGTATGATGAATTTGCTGATATTGCCATTTTAAAGGCATCCAGTGCTTTTTTATATTCTTTCTTTGCTTCATAGGCTTTTCCATCATCGTAATAATCAGCCGGGTATTTTTTTGTGCCGGGACTCTGGGAAAATGTTACCAGGCTACAAAACAAAGCAACGGCGATGAGCGCTATAAACTTCTTCATACATTTTTTTACACAAAATAAAGCCATGGGTGCTTTATGGAATACCCGCTGGGTGGTATTTTACAATAAGAATCAGCTTAACTGCAAAAGATAGGTAAAGAAACATCGCCGGATAAATCCAGAAAGTTTAATCTTTAGACACGTCGCTGTACCTGTTGAGTAAATCAAGAAATCGCTCTTCAAACGGCAATGGCATTTTTTCTTGGAACGTTTTGAAAGCATGGACCCCCATCTTTTCCCAGTTTTCACGGGCTTGCCAAATGTCTTCCATTGTTTTTGAAACCTGGGCTACGGTATTATCGTCAGAGATGAACCCATTGTAACCCGGAATTACCCATTGAGGCATATCACCTACATTACTTACAACACAGGGGCGCCCCATTGCCATTGCTTCAATAACACTGATCGGCATTGCATCAAAATGTGTTACCTGTAACAATACGTGACAATGCTCAAGGCATGATTGAGGATTGTTTGTAAAACCCCTCATAATCACTTTCTGAGCAAGCCCTTTTTGCTGTATCAGTTCTTCCAGCATTTGTTTGTCTTTTCCTTCGCCGTATATAAGAAGTTTCCAGTTCCTGCTTTTCCAGTTATCGGTTGATAAAACTTCGATCATCAGATCCTGCGCTTTTCGTTCGGTGTCCAGAGCACCTAATAAAAGAAACACAGCAGTATCATCTCTTCCTGCCTGGGGATACAATGGCAATTGAGATGGAACCTGGAATGTAGGGGGGCTGTAAGAAACCTCTTTGTTCCTGGCACTGATATGATATTCTTCTTCCAGCATTTTATAAATGATACCGGTAGCTGCAATGCAAACGCAGGCATGTTGTATCCATTCATTCAGAATCCGTACTTTGTTGCTTTCCAGGTTAGCTTTCAGTTGGTAGTTGTG
>JAFDXA010000285.1 GCA_018268185.1 Bacteroidota bacterium | reverse complement strand
TAATTTCTCCAATTGAATACGTTCCTCAAAGCTGAAACGGGTGTACTTTTTATTCATTATACAAGCTAAGATTTTGTCTTAGCGTTGCGTTAGAACTTGGAACCGGCGTGTGTCTTACTGCCTCCGTGGCACTACTTCTTCATTCAAAATTCCTTGTTCCTTGTTCGATATTTAGCAGATGTGGAAATGTGAGAATTTGAAAATTTGGAAATGAATCAATTTGGAAATTTTATTTCGCCTTTAATTCAACATTTAAAATTTTTTACTCCTTGTTCGATATTTAGCAAATGTGAAAGTATGAAAATGCGAGAATTTGAAAATACTCCGTGCCTTGGTGGCTTGGCGGCAAATACTGCTTCCATAAAAAAGGCTGATCGTTGGTACGAACAGCCCCTCAAGATCTTAACGCATGGGGATCACCAGCCTTTTTTCGCCACGCCGTCTTTAACTGCCTGCAGCGCTTTTTCTTCTGCCAGCATCGTGGTCATTTTATTTCCTTTTCCATCATGTCCCTGGGCCATATAGCCTCCACGGGAAGTTTTGGTTATCACTGCATCCTGCATGGGAACATTCTTCTCTTTTGTTTTCATGCAATAAGCTGTTAACATTTTAGACATCTGAATTGAATTTATAGTTACAAAATAATGGGTTCAAAACCTGTTCAGGTTACAATCTACTAAAAATATCGGGACCGCCAAAAATAACTGATGCACATAAGTGGCTACCAGACTGCATCCCGACAAAAAAGCCGGATCGATTTCCGGCTTACAATTTTATGCATCGATCTTGGCATAGCGTGCATGACTTTCAATGAAGTCTCTTCTCGGCGGCACTTCATCTCCCATCAGCATGCTGAAGATACCGTCAGCATTCGTAACGCTTTCAATCGTTACCTGCTTCAGGTTACGTGTAACGGGGTTCATCGTTGTTTCCCACAACTGCTCTGCATTCATCTCTCCCAAACCCTTATAGCGCTGTGTAGTAACGGTATCATCCTTTCCTTGCCCGAATAATTTTATCAGCCCCTTGCGCTCTTCATCATTCCAGGCATATTGCTGGTCTTTACCTTTCTTAACCAGGTACAATGGTGGTTGCGCTATGTATACATAACCCTGTTCCACCAGTTCTTTCATATACCGGAAAATGAATGTAAGGATCAATGTAGCTATATGGCTTCCGTCAACATCGGCATCCGTCATGATGATCAGCTTGTGATAACGCAGCTTGGAAAGATCCAGCGCTTTTGCATCATCAGCAGTTCCGATCTTAACACCAAGCGCTGTAAAAATATTCCTGATCTCTTCGTTGTCGTAGATCTTGTGCTCCATGGCTTTCTCCACGTTCAGTATTTTACCACGCAATGGGAGGATGGCCTGGAAACTCCTGTCACGCCCCTGCTTTGCCGTACCACCCGCAGAATCCCCTTCCACCAGGAAGAGTTCACATTTTCCGGGATCGCGATCAGAACAGTCTGCCAGTTTACCCGGCAAGCCACCGCCTACCAGCACACTCTTGCGCTGCACCATATCACGGGCACGTTTGGCCGCCGCCCTTGCCTGAGCAGCAAGAATCACTTTCTGTATGATGGTTTTGGCATCTTTCGGATTTTCTTCGAGGTAAGCTTCCAGTACACGGCTTAAAGTGGTATCTACAATACCCATCACTTCACTGTTACCCAGTTTTGTTTTTGTCTGCCCTTCAAACTGTGGCTCCGGAACCTTTACCGAAATAATTGCAGAGATACCTTCCCTGAAATCATCGCCTTCAATGGCAACCTTCGCTTTTTCAAACATACCCTGCTTATCACCATAGCTTTTAAAAACCCGGGTAATAGAACGGCGGAAACCGGCTACATGTGTACCACCTTCAATGGTATTAATGTTATTCACATAACTGAAGATATGTTCCTGGTAACTGGCGTTATAGGTCATGGCTACTTCCACTGCCACATTGCTCTTTTCATCATAACCTTCGCAGTAGATCGTTTTAGGGATCAGTGAAGGCCTGTTGGCATTCTTATCGATCGTTTCTACAAACTCAACGATACCACCTTCGCTGTAATATGTTTTGGAGAATGTTTTTCCATCATCATCCACTTCACGCAGGTCATTAAGGGTGATGGTGATCTTCCTGTTCAGGTAAGCCAGTTCCCTCAAACGGGCTTCCAGGATATCTTTATTATAAGTAGTAGTGGTAAAGATGCTGCCATCGGGCCAGAACTGAACGGTTGTACCCGTTGTATCGCTGGTACCGATCTCACGAACAGCATATTGAGGTATCCCTTTGCTATACTCCTGTTCAAAGGTTTTTCCTTCGCGGTTTACTTTTACATGAAGCCTTGTACTGAGTGCGTTCACGCAACTTACACCCACCCCGTGCAAACCACCGGAAACTTTGTAAGATCCCTTATCAAATTTACCACCGGCATGCAACACGGTCATTACCACTTCCAGCGCACTGCGGTTTTCCTTGCTGTGCATGCCCGTAGGAATACCACGGCCATCATCCTGAACGGTAATGGAATTGTCTTCATTGATCGTTACAGCAATATTTTTGCAGTAACCGGCTAGCGCCTCATCTATCGAGTTATCAACCACTTCATACACGAGGTGGTGAAGCCCTTTTACACTGATATCACCGATATACATGGCCGGGCGCTTACGCACCGCTTCCAGTCCTTCAAGCACCTGTATACTGTCGGCACCATAACCTGCATTGGCAGTTGAAACCAATTCTTCTGTCGTACTCATAGAATGTATAAATCCTCCTTGATTAATTAATAAAATAATGTAACCGGCTGCAGCACAAAACCCAACATCGTTGTGTCACTCACTTCAGCATTTTCAGCAATTTTGAGCATAAAAATCATGCTCAAATACATTCCTGCAAATGTAGCTAAAATCAAGGGTTTTATAGGCAAAAAAGGCGATTATTTTACCCACTTTATCCATTGTTTATCAACATGAAAAGTCTAAGGAAATCTTAATATCCTTCCTTTCTCAAAATGTATGGAATTCAATTGCCGGATCTTCCCTATATTTGCATCGAAATTTTTCAATGTATTCTCATTCCGACATATTAACACTGGCCCACAAGCAACCCTTCTTTATGGAGGATATGGAGGTTTTGCTGGATGTGGAAAGGAATGTTCCCGGTTCGGTAAAATATGCCATCCGGCGCTACCGCAGGCAGCCTCAATGGACCATGGAAGATACCGGGGCGCTCATTTATCATTACGAAAAGAACGATCCTTCGGCCAATTACCTGGAACTGAAGTTCTGTGTAAGTGGTAATGTGTATTGCAGGCAGAAACAATCTGAGTGCGATTTCTGCAAAATGAACAGCTCCCGTGCCTGCGTAGAAAAAGTTGAAAGTGTTGATGTACTCAGTTTCAGTTTTTCACCGGCTTACCTGCAGCAGTTTGCGAAAGCGCATAAAAACCCGGTAAACCTAACGGATAATGTGCTGGCGTTTAAACACAAAACTTCTTTTTCCAAAATGCTTCCCTTGTGTGGTAAAACACGGATGGTGATAGAGGCATTGCTGAACCATAATTATACAGATACCCTCGAAAATATTTTCATCAACGCCCAAACACAGATCCTGCTTTTATACAGCATGGATTGCATGCTTGGCGAAAAAGAAGAAACGGCTTTTGCCTGTAAATTCCTTGCCAACGAAGCCGATCGGGAAAAGATCATCAAAGCGAGGGAAATTCTTTTGCAACATATCGGCGACCCGATCACCATTAAGGCGCTCAGCCGCAAGGTTGCCATCAACGAATGTTATCTTAAAAAAGGATTCAAAGAGATCTTCGGTACTACCATTTTTGATTTTTACCAGGGGCAACGCATGGAACATGCAAAATACCTGCTCTATGATAAAGGACTTAGCGTAACGGAAGTTTCGCTGATGTTGGGCTATTCATCCATCTCTCATTTCAGCACCGCATTTAAAAAACACACGGGCATCAAACCCTGCGAACTGCTGATTCATTAAGTCAATACAAATAACTGCTGTTCATAAAAATGATCCTCATCATGATAGCGTGTGAGGGTTATTATACAGTCTGTCACCGTATTGTAAAACCTTCAGTTCCTTCATCATACATGGCACTTCATGACATTTCTGTGATAAAATATTTTACTTCATAGCTAACCTTTGCGGTCATAAATTACCGCTTTGAAAAGACTGACTTTACTAACCTGTTTTCTTTTTTGCTTTGCCCCAACCTTTGCACAGGATAAAAAAGCTCCCGATACATTATTCAACAAACAACTTGAAGAAGTAATTGTAACAGCTACCCGTACTGAAAGAAAATTGGGTAATATAGCCGTACCTGTAAACATCATTTCACAAAAAAATATACAGCAGGCCGCATCACTCCGTTTAAAAGACATTTTGCAGGAGCAGGCCGGCCTTTTCATCACCAGCGGTTTTGGTGCCGGCATACAGATGCAGGGTTTGAACCCGGATTACACACTCATACTGATCAATGGTGAACCGCTTGTAGGCAGAACATCTGGTGTGCTGGATATAAACCGCATCACCGCAGGCAATATCAAAAAAATAGAAATTGTAAAAGGCCCGTCATCCAGCCTGTATGGCTCAGAAGCGCTGGCTGGTGTGATCAATATCATTACCGATAAATCTTTCGCTTCTAAAATTTCAGCTTCTGTACGCTACGGAACCTACAATACACTTGATGCCAATATCACTGGTAGTACAAGAATCGGCAGGCTTGGTATCAATGCATTCATCAACCAGTACAATACCGATGGTTACAGCATCAGGCCTTACAGTGTTGAAAGGTCTAAATTACCCATCAGCAGAACAACGCCGCAACTCGAACTCAATTACCCTGTAACCAACAACACCACCCTGGGTATTTCAGTAAGATATAATTACGAGCATATAAAAAATGAACTGGCTGTTTCCAACAATGGAGTTGTTACATATTCCAATGGCCGTGAGATCAACAAGGATATTAATATCACGCCTTACATCTCTCATAATTTTTCAAGCAGACTAAAATCAACACTCCGGTTTTACGGAACAAGATTCGAAGGATCGCAAAAACTCGTTGTTACCAACGGCCAGGGTTATGATGACTATTTTTTACAGCAGTACTATCGTGCGGAAAATCAAACTGATTATACCATCCGCAAAAATCTCTCTCTCGTAGCCGGCGCAGGCTACATCAAAGAATATGTAAACTCATCGAGATACGACGACAAAAACAGCCGCAAGGATAATGATGTTAAATACGGGTTCATTCAAACCGAATGGCTACCAATAAAGAAACTGGTACTTATCGGGGGTATGCGGTACGACAATAACAAATTGTATGCATCTGCTTTCAGTCCTAAAATAGCAGCCCGCTTCAACCTGAACAACCGTATAAGTTTCCAGGCTTCTTATGGCAAAGGGTTCAAAGCTCCCGACTTCAGGCAATTGTATCTCAATTTCACCAATACAAGCGCCGGTTCTTATTCTGTATTCGGTTCCCTGGAAGCACAACAGATCATTCAGCAACTGGACAATGCAGGTTTGATCAAACAATATGAAAACGATTTCTATAAACTCAAAACCCTGAAACCGGAATATTCAAATGGTTTCAATGCCGGCTTTACTGTATATCCATTAAAGAAAATGCAATGGCAGTTGAATGTTTTCAGGAATGATATCAAAGACCTGATTGAATCCAGGCTGGTGGCAACAAGGCAGGACAATACGCAGATCTTCAGCTATATCAATGTTCAGCGTGCTTTTACACAAGGAATCGAAACAAACATCAAATACTTCATCAGTCCAAAGTTTACAGCAGATGCCGGTTACCAGTTCCTGCAAACGGCTGATAAAGATGAACTGAAAAAAGTAAAGGAAGGCGGTTTCTATTATACCAGGGATGCCAATAATTACAGCGTTCCCTTAAAACGCAGTGATTATATCGGGCTTCCCAACAGGAGTCCGCACATGGCAACGCTGAAACTCACTTATGAATCCGGCGACAAATGGTTTGCCAATGCGAGGGCCGTTTACCGCAGCAAATGGGTGGTATTCGATAAAGACGGGAACGGCATCTACAACAAACAGGATGAATTTGCCGAAGGCTTTGTACAACTCAACTGCAGCGCCGGTATCACATTCAGAAAAGCATTACGCATTCAGGCC